>NZ_JAMYTF010000030.1:0-84317 GCF_040322295.1 Mesorhizobium sp. M0159 | reverse complement strand
GACCCAGAACACGATCCGCCATCCCGAATCTCCCTGCTTCGACCATCATCACAGAATCACCAATCGGCTTCTGTGCAAAGGTCTCACAAGGGGAGAAGGGAAGAACCAGGAAGCGTCGGTCAGGAGCGCGGCCTGTTCTTTTGCGGGTCGTAATGGGCGAAGGCGACGACGCGCGCCGGCAGCCGCTTGCTGTGGCCGTCGAGCTTGCCGATCTCGACCTCGGTGCCGATCGCCGAATGCGCGACGTCGAGCCTGGCCAGCGCGATGGTCTTGTTCAGCACCGGCGAGCGCATGCCGGAGGTGACGACGCCGATCTGGGCCCGGCCGACATGCACGCAATCGCCGTGGCCGACCGCGATATTGGCATCGATGTCGAGGCCGACCAGCTTCTTCTGCGGGTTTTCCTTGCGCCGGATCAGCGCCTCGCGGCCGATGAAATCGTCGCTCTTGGTCTTCAGCGGTACGGTGAAGCCGATGCCGGCCTCGAACGGATCCGTCTGGTCGGAAAACTCGTGAGCAGCAAAGATCAGCCCGGCCTCGATGCGCACCATATCGAGCGCCTGCAGCCCCATCGGCTTCAGGCCGTGCGGCTGGCCGGCCTGCCAGATCGCGTCGAAGACCTTTTCGGCGTCGCGCGGATGGCACCAGATCTCGTAGCCGAGCTCGCCGGTGTAACCGGTGCGCGAGACAACGACCGGAATGCCGTTGCCGCCGCCGATGCGGGCAACGGCGAAACGGAACCATTCGAGTTCGTCGATCGACGGCTGCAGCGGCGAGGTCCAGATGATCTGCCGCAGGACGTCGCGGCTTTTCGGCCCCTGCACGGCAACATTGTGCATCTGGTCGGTCGACGAGCGCACCAGCACGTTGAGGCCGAGCTTTGTCGCCGTCTCGCGCAGCCATTCGCCGGATAGATCGTCGCCGCCGACCCAGCGGAAATTATCCTTGCCGAGCCTGAGCAGCGTGCCGTCGTCGATCATGCCGCCATGCTCGTAGCACATGGCGGAATAGACGACCTGGCCGACGCCGAGCTTCTTGATGTCGCGGGTCAGCGTGTATTGCAGCAGCGCCTCGGAGTCCGGCCCGGTGACCTCGAACTTGCGCAGCGGCGACAGGTCCATGATCACGGCGTCCTGCCGGCAGGCCCAGTATTCATCGATCGGGCCTTGCCTGGCGAAGGAATTGGCCAGCCAATAGCCCTTGTACTCGACGAAGTTGCGGGTGTGCTTGGCAAAGCTCGAATGAAAGGCGGTCTCGCGGGTCATTTTCGGTTCCGAATCGGGCGTCATGCGTCTGGCGATCGCTCGCGAGAATTTGTGCTGGCCGGGATAGGTTCGCACATGGATGTCGGTCAGGTTCCAGCCATTGGCCGGCGTCGTATCGTCGGGGCAGGCGGACGAGACGCAGACGATGTCCGTGAGCGCCCTGAGTAGCACATAGTCGCCCGGCCGCGACCACGGCTCGTCCGATACCACGACGCCATGCGCGTCGATGGCCGTGTTGAAGAAGAAGTTGATCGCCATCCAGCCGGCGCGAGGCGTGACACCCTTGTCGGCCAGCGCGTGGTTGAAATTCTCCGAGCAGTTGGGATGGCCGGGATAACCGATGTCGTCGTAATATTTGGCCGCGCAGGCGAGCGCGAATGCATCGTGGCGGCCGCAAGTGTCCTGCACAACCTCGACCAGCGGCTCCATGTCCTGGTCGTAGTATTTCGAGTGCAGACCGGGCATCGGATAGCTCGAACCCATCAGCGTGCGCGTCGTCGTCACGTCGAGCGGATGATCGCGGCCCTTGTCCAGCTTGCGCGCCGAAAAGCACTGGAAGTCGGTGCATTGGCGCCCGTCGACATCGATGATCTGCAGATAGTCGCCCGCCTTGACGAAGTAGGCCTCCGCCGTCGCCGAATGGACGCGCAGGTCGAGCACGGGATCGGCCAGCGGGTCGGCAAGCCTGGATTTCGCCGCCGGGCGGATGGTGGCGCGGCGGACGATGACGCTAAGCGGCGTCGCCGTATCGTGGCCGTCGACCAGCATCGGCCCGCCGGGCGCGGCAATCAGCATCGACCCATCGCGGGCGACGGTAAAAGCCTGTTCGGTGCCGGCAGGGGTGGCGCCGCCGAAAACGCGAACCGCCTTCGCCTGGTCGATCTGCACCTGGCGCCGCTCGAGCCCCCGGCGCAAGGATGCGAGGCCGTCGTCGCCTTCGGCCAGCAGCGCCTTGATGCCGGCGGCATTGCAGTTCGATTTCTCGCCGAGAATGCCGGGATCGGTCGCGTCGCTGCTGTCCCATGCCAGCAGCTCGCAGGCCTGCCCGCCCTCGACATCGCGCACGGTGACAATGTCGCCGGCCTCGACCTCGATCAGCACCGCGCCATTGCCCTGAACCGTGTAGCGCTCCATCCCGGCCGGCAACGCGATCTGGCCTGGCCGCAGGATCAGGCTCGGCCGGGGCGGTCCTGCGACGACGGCGGGGTAGGGCGACTGGCTCATCTCAACCTTGGTTTCGAGAAACAAGTTTGCCTGTGTGTGAAATTATTTTAGCGGGAAGAATAGCAGGGGGATCGGGTTTGGCAAGGTGAAGGTGGCACAAGCTCCCCCTTCTCCCCTTGTGGGAGAAGGTGTCGCCGAAGGCGACGGATGAGGGGTGTTCCAGGGAACGCCAGCCTCTCACTCCGCTGGAACACCCCTCATCCGTCTCGGCGCTGCGCGCCGATCCACCTTCTCCCACAAGGGGAGAAGGGAAGACGCGCCAAGGCTATGCCAACTCCTCGCTGTGGCTGATCTCGACGCCATACTCGGCGGCAGCGTCCAGCATCGTATGCCACAGGCTTTCCGCGAAGGTGGCGAACACCAGAAGATTGAACACAGCCTGTCGGTCCGGCCGATCATTGCCGCGCCAGAGATTGATGCTGGTGTGATCGACCGAGGTCGCCGCAGCGGTGCCGGCCGGGAACGCCGCGGGGTGCAGGTCTAGCGACGACAGTTTGGCCAGCATCGCGCGCGCCTTTTCTCCGGAAACGCTGATCAGCGCGCGGGCATGCGACTGGTCGGACAGCGAGGCGGATTGCGCAAACGCCTGGCTCAGCGGTTCGCTCGCGTGCTTGCCGCCATTGGACAGGACCAGGAACTGATCCGGTCCCGACCAGATCAGCGTAGCGTCGGGAGCTCGGGTCGCCTTGGGCGTTTCCGGGGCGGCAACGCCGAAGCGGGTTTCGGCGGCCTTCGCCAGTTCTGCCGCTTTGCCGCGCCGCGCCATCACCTGGATCAGGTCGAAATTGCGGATCTCGGTGAGCGATACGCCGGCCGCCGTGCCGCGCGCGCCATAGGCGCCGACAACAAGCGCTTTCTCCAGCGGACTGCGGGCAATCCAGGAAAACTCAGCCACGCTGGCGCCCTCCATCCGGATCGTAGAAGACGGGACTGCACAGCTCGACATCGTAGTCTTCGCCGCGCAGCGGGTCTTGCGCATGGACGATTTCGCCGATGCGCTCGCGGCCGCGCTCAACCAGTGCCAACCCGATCCACTGGTCGAGCGTCGGCGAGAAGCAGACCGAGGTGACGTAGCCCTGGTCGTTATCGGGACCGGGCGTCTCGCCCTTCGGGATGATATGCGCGCCGGAACGCAGGCGGCGCGTCTTGTCGACCGGCTTGATGCCGACCACGACCTGGCGGTCCGGCGCAATCAGCGCCTCGCGCCCGGCCATGACGCGGCCGATGAAATCTTTCTTGCTGGACATCATCTTGCCCAACCCGAGGTCGGCGGCGGTCGTCGTGCCGTTCAGCTCCGGTCCGGCGACATGGCCCTTTTCGATGCGCATGACGCCGAGCGCCTCGGTACCGTAGGGCGTAACGCCGAACGGCTTGCCGGCCAGCATCAAATTGCGCACCAGCGCCTCGCCATAGCGGGCGGGAACCGAAATCTCGAACGCCATTTCGCCCGAAAACGAGATGCGGAACAGCCGCGCCTTGATGCCACCGCGAAGCGCGACTTCCCGCGCCCCCATGAAGGGAAAGCCCTCGTTCGACAAATCCTCGGACGGATCGACCATTTCCCGAAGCAGGTCCCGGGTCTTCGGCCCGGCGATCGAGAACTGCGCCCATTGATCGGAGACGGATGTCAGCTGCACGTCGAATTCGGGGAACAGCACCTGCCGGCAGAATTCGAGATGCTGCATCACCAGCCCGGCCTTGGCGGTGGTGGTGGTCAGGAAATAGTGGTCCTCGGCCAGCCGTGACGTCGTGCCGTCGTCATAGACGATGCCGTCCTCGCGCAGCATCAGCCCGTAGCGGGCTTTGCCGACGGCGAGACCGGAGAAGGTGTTGATGTAGACGCGGTCGAGAAAGGCGCCGGCATCCGGGCCGTGCACGTCGATCTTGCCGAGCGTCGAGACATCGCAGAAGCCGACGCCTGAGCGCACCGCCTTGACCTCGCGGGTGACCGATTCCAGCCAGTCCTTTTCGCCGGCGCGCGGATACCATTGCGCGCGCTTCCACAGGCCGGTGTCGACGAACACCGCGCCCTGTTCGGCTGCCCAGTGATGCGACGGCGTCAGTCGTGTCGCATGAAAATTCTCGTCGCGATGATGGCCGGCGAAGGCGCCGATGGCGACCGGCACATAGGGCGGACGGTAGATCGTCGTGCCGGTTTCGGGGATCGATTTGCCGCTGATTGCCGCCATGATGGCGAGACCGGCGACGTTCGAGGTCTTGCCCTGGTCGGTGGCCATGCCGAGCGTCGTATAGCGCTTGAGATGCTCGACCGATTCGAAACCTTCGCGCTGCGCCAGTTCGATGTCGGACGCGGTCACGTCATGCTGGTAATCGACGAAGGCTTTCCCTTTGCCGGCCACATACCAAAGCGGCGTCAGCGAAAACGCCTCGCTGTCGGCGACCGGCGATGTGCCGGCATTGCCGCTGCGTCCAGCACCCTGCGCTGCCGCAGCACCCGCGGCAAAGCCCTGGCGCAGGCAGTCGCCCAGCCCGAAGGCGCCGTTGGCGGCGCCGACGGCCACCATGCCGGGCGGCGCGCCGTCCGGCACGAAGGCTGCGATATCGTCCTGCCATTTCGGCCGGCCGCGATGGTAGGAGGTCAGCCCGACCGCCGGATTCCAGCCGCCCGAGACGGCTAGCCCGTCGGCCTCGACCTCGGCGCGCGCCCCACCGGTGAGCGATACCGCGATTTTCCTTACGCCGTCCTTGCCGCCTTCGACCCCGCTGACCGAGCCGTTGAGCACGGCAAAGCCGCCTTTGGCGGCAAGCGCGCGATGCGCGGCGGAGACGTCCGGGCGCGCGTCGATCACCGCTGCGATCTGCAATCCGGCGCCAAGCGCGGTCTCGACCGTACGCCAGCCATCCTCATTGTTGGTGAACAGCGCGATCCTCTTGGCAGGGGTAACCGCGTAGCGCGCGACATAGGTCCGCATAGCCGAAGCCATCATCACGCCCGGCGTGTCGTTACCGGCAAAGACGATCGGCCGCTCGATGGCGCCGGCGGCGACGACGCAGCGCTTGGCCACGATCCGCCACAGCCGCTGGCGCACCTGGTGCTCGGGCGGCGAGGGCAGGTGGTCGTTGACCCGCTCGATGGCGCCATAGGTGCCGCCATCATAGACGCCGAACAATGTCGTGCGGGTCATGATGCGGACATCGGGCAGTGCGGCGAGTTCGGCCAGCGTGCGCGTAATCCATTCGGCCGCCGGCGCGCCGTCGATCATGCCGCCGTCGGCGAGCAGACGGCCGCCAAGCGCAAAATCTTCCTCGCACAGGATGACGCGGGCGCCGCCGCGCCCGGCCGCCAGTGCCGCAGCCAGTCCGGCCGGGCCGGACCCGGCGATCAGCACGTCGCAATGCGCCCAGGCCTTGTCGTAATGGTCGGGGTCGGCGACGCCGGGGGCGCGGCCGAGGCCGGCGGCGCGGCGGATCGCCGGCTCGTAGACCGCTTCCCAGAATTTCGCCGGCCACATGAAGGTCTTGTAGTAGAAGCCGGCGACGAAGATCGGCGCGAACAGCTGGTTGACCGCCATCAGATCGTGGCGCAGCGACGGCCAGCGGTTCTGGCTGGCGGCTTCGAGCCCGTCATAGAGTTCGGCCGTGGTCGCCTTGGTGTTCGGCTCGCGCCGCGCTCCGCTGCGCAGTTCGACTAGCGCGTTGGGCTCCTCCGAACCAGCGGTCAGGATGCCGCGCGGCCGATGGTATTTGAACGAGCGGCCGACCAGCTTGACGCCATTGGCGATCAGCGCCGAGGCCAGCGTGTCGCCTTGGAAACCGGCAAAGCTCTTGCCGTCGAAGCGGAAGGCCAGCGGCGCGGCGCGATCGATGAGACCGCCGCTCTCCAGCCGGTGTGTCTGCGCGGGGCCAACCATCAGGCCCCAACCTCGGCGGCACCGACGCCTGCAGCCGGTTCGACCGCCGAAATCTCATGCGTCAGCGTGTTGCGGGCGACCTTCAGCCAGGCCCGGCAGCCGCCGCCATGGTACCAGTATTCGCTCATCGGCCCGGCGATGTTGTCGCGCAGATAGACGTAGTCGAAGACCTCGTCTTCGGTGACGCCGGCCGCCGGACGCGCCGGCTTGGCGTCGCCCAGATAGGTGAACTCGCCGAGTTCGCGTTCGCCGCAGAAGGGACAGACAATGCGCATGCTTCTTCAGCCAGCCTTCAATGCAGGTTCGGTTGGGCGCCCTGGCCCTTTTCGTCGATCATCGCACCTCGCCGGAAGCGGTCGAGGCGAAAGCGGATAGCCTCCTTGTGCGGCTCGTCGCGCGCCAGAAGATGGGCAAAGACCAGGCCGGAGCCGGGCGTCGCCTTGAAGCCGCCATAGCACCAGCCGGCGTTGAGATAGAGCCCGTCGACCGGTGTTTTGTCGATGATCGGCGAGCCGTCCATCGACATGTCCATGATGCCGCCCCACTGACGCAGAAGCCGTATCCGGCCGATCATCGGCATCAGCGCCATGCCGCCTTCGCAGACGTCTTCCATGACAGGCAAATTGCCGCGCTGGGCGTAGGAATTGTAGCCGTCTATATCGCCGCCGAAGACCAGGCCGCCCTTGTCGGACTGGCTGACGTAGAAATGGCCGGCGCCGAAGGTCATGACATTGGGGATCAGCGGCTTGATCGCCTCGGAGACGAATGCCTGCAGCACATGGCTTTCGATCGGCAGCCGCATGCCGGCCATCGCCGCGACGCGCGACGAGGAGCCGGCGACGGCCATGCCGACCTTGCCTGCGTCGATCCTGCCGCGGCTCGTCTCGACACCGGTCACCTTGCCGTCGGCGTCGCGGACAAAACCGGTCACTTCGCAGTTCTGGATGATGTCGACGCCGAGCGCGCTCGCCGCATGCGCATAGCCCCAGACCACGGCGTCGTGCCGTGCCGTGCCGCCACGTCGCTGCAAAAGCCCGCCTTGCACTGGAAAGCGCGCATTGTCGAAGTTCAGGAACGGCATCATCTTCCTGACCGCCGTCAGATCGAGCAGTTCGGCATCGATGCCGTTGATGCGCATGGTGTTGCCGCGCCGCGCATAGGCGTCGCGCTGCGCGTCGGAATGGTAGAGATTGATGACGCCGCGCTGGCTGACCATGGTGTTGTAGTTGAGGTCCTGCTCCATCCGCTCCCACAGCTTCATCGAAAGCTCGTAGAAACCGGTATTGCCGGGCAGCCCGTAATTGGAGCGGATGATGGTGGTGTTGCGGCCGGCATTGCCGGAGCCGATCCAGCCCTTTTCCAGCACCGCGACATTCCTGATGCCGTATTCGCTGGCGAGGAACCATGCCGTCGCCAGGCCATGGCCGCCGCCGCCGATGATCACCACGTCGTAGTGGCTCTTCGGGCTGGCGTCGCGCCAGGTGCGCTGCCAGTTCTTATGGCCGGAAAATGCCGCCCGGGCGAGGGAGAAGATCGAGTATTTCATGAACCTGTTTCGCGCCGGGCGTGCAACAATTCCGGATCAGATGTCGAGCGTGTGGTCGCGCTCCCACTGGGTGAAGTGGGAAGCATAGGAATTCCATTCCTGCTGCTTGAGCTTTAGATAGGCCGACGAGAATTCCTCACCCAGCGCCGTCTTGAGCGATTTGTCATTGTCGAATTCGCGCAATGCGTCGAGCAGGTTGAGCGGCAGCTTCGGCGCCCCTTCGACCGTATGGCCGAACTGGTACATGTCGATGTCGTAGCGCCTGCCGGGGTCGGCCTTCGAGCGGACGCCGTCAAGGCCGGCGGCGATGATGACGGCCTGCAGCAGATAGGGGTTTGCCGCGCCGTCCGGCAGGCGCAGCTCGAAGCGGCCTGGCCCAGGTACGCGCACCATGTGGGTGCGGTTGTTGCCCGTCCAGGTCACCGTGTTCGGCGCCCAGGTGGCGCCGGAGATGGTGCGCGGTGCGTTGATGCGCTTGTAGGAATTGACCGTCGGGTTGGTGATGGCGGCTAGCGCGGACGCATGTTTCATGATGCCGCCGAGGAAATTCCTGCCCTTGGCCGACAGGCCGAGCTCCATCGCATTATCGGCAAAGACATTGGTCTTGCCGTCTTTGTCCCACACCGAGATATGCGCATGGCAGCCATTGCCGGTCAGGCCCTGGAAGGGTTTAGGCATGAAGGTTGCGCGCAGGCCGTGCTTTTCGGCGACCGATTTCACCATGAATTTGAAGAAGGAATGCTTGTCGGCGGTCGCCAGCGCATCGTCGAAGGCCCAGTTCATCTCGAACTGGCCGTTGGCGTCCTCGTGGTCGTTCTGGTAGGCGCCCCAGCCGAGTGCCAGCATGTGGTCGCAGATCTCGGCGATCACATCGTAGCGGCGCATCACCGCCTGCTGGTCGTAGCAGGGCTTCGACGCCGTGTCATATTCGTCGGAAATCGTCTTGCCATCCGGCGAGATCAGGAAGAATTCGGCCTCGACGCCGGTCTTGATGTGCATGCCGTCGCCAGCGGCCTCCGCGATCAACCGCTTCAGCGTGTTGCGCGGCGCCTGCTCGACCGATTTGTCGTCCATGATGCAGTTGGCGGCGACCCAGGCGACCTCCGGCTTCCAAGGCAACTGGATCACCGAGGCCGGATCCGGCACCGCCAGCATGTCGGGATGCGCCGGCGTCAGGTCGAGCCAGGTGGCAAAGCCGGCAAAGCCGGCACCGTCCCGCTGCATGTCGGCGATCGCCTGCGCCGGCACCAGCTTGGCGCGTTGCCCACCGAACAGGTCGGTGTAGGATATCATGAAATATTTGACGCCCTTTTCCTTGGCGAAGGCGGCGAGATCGTTCCCCATTATAGTTCCTCGCTTACTGGCATTTGGTTGGTTTTAGAAGCCGTTCTTGCCCGGTATCCAGTTGGTGCCGGCCAGCGGCACGCCGGCCATGGCGGCGGCTTCGATCGTCAAGGCGACAAGATCCTCGGGCTCGAGATTGTGCAGGCTGTTCTTGCCGCACGCGCGTGCGATTGTCTGAGCCTCAAGTGTCATCACCTTAAGATAATTCGCCAGCCGTCGGCCGGCCGCAATCGGATCGACCCGTTTCATTAGCTCGGGATCCTGCGTGGTGATGCCGGCCGGGTCGCGACCCTCATGCCAGTCGTCATAGGCGCCGGCGGTGGTGCCGAGCTCGTTGTATTCCGCTTCCCACCGCGGGTCGTTGTCGCCGAGCGCGACAAGCGCTGCCGTGCCAATCGACACCGCATCGACGCCGAGCGCCAGCGCCTTGGCGACGTCGGCCCCGTTGCGTATGCCGCCCGAGACGATCAGCTGCACCTTGCGGTGCATGCCGAGATCCTGCAGCGCCTGCACCGCCGGCCTGATACAGGCAAGCGTCGGCTGGCCGACATTTTCAATGAACACTTCCTGGGTCGCCGCAGTGCCGCCCTGCATGCCGTCGACGACGACGACATCGGCGCCCGATTTAACCGCAAGCGCGGTATCGTAATAGGGCCGCGCGCCGCCGACCTTGACGTAGATCGGCTTTTCCCAGTCGGTGATTTCGCGCAGTTCGAGGATCTTGATCTCGAGGTCGTCCGGCCCGGTCCAGTCGGGGTGGCGCGAGGCCGAGCGCTGGTCGATGCCTTTCGGCAGCGTGCGCATTTCGGCGACGCGGTCGGAGATCTTCTGGCCGAGCAGCATGCCGCCGCCGCCTGGCTTGGCGCCCTGGCCGACGACAACCTCGATCGCGTCGGCACGGCGCAGATCGCGCGGGTTCATGCCGTAGCGCGACGGCAGATACTGGTAGACCAGCGTCTTCGAATGGCCGCGCTCTTCCTCGGTCATGCCGCCGTCGCCGGTGGTCGTCGAGGTGCCCGACAGCGTCGCGCCACGGCCGAGCGCTTCCTTCGCCGGGCCGGACAGCGAGCCGAAGCTCATGCCGGCAATGGTGATCGGGATTTTCAATTCGATCGGTTTTTTCGCATAGCGCGAGCCGAGCACGACGCTGGTGTCGCAGCGCTCGCGATAGCCTTCGAGCGGATAGCGCGAGATCGAAGCACCGAGGAACAGAAGGTCGTCGAAATGCGGCAGCTTGCGCTTGGCGCCGGCGCCGCGGATGTCATAGATGCCGGTCGCCGCGGCGCGGCGGATCTCGGAAAGCGTGTAGTCGTCGAAGGTCGCGGATTTGCGCGGCGTCGTCGGCGGGTTGCGATAGGTCATTGAGCCTCAATACGCGTCGGCGTTGTCGATATTGAAATTGTAGAGGGTACGAGCCGAGCCGTAGCGCTTGAACTCCGCCGCCTTGACGCCGGTCACGCCGGCGCGGTCGAGCAAGCCTTGCAGCAATTCGAGATGCTCGGGCCGCATCTCCTTGGCGATGCAGTCGGCGCCGAGGCTTTCGACCTTGCCGCGCACGAAAAGCCGCGCCTCGTAAATGGAATCGCCGAGCGCATCGCCGGCGTCGCCCAGCACCACGAGGTTGCCGGACTGCGCCATGAAGGCCGACATGTGGCCGATATTGCCATGGACGACGATGTCGATGCCTTTCATCGAGATGCCGCAGCGCGACGACGCGTTGCCTTCGATGACGAGCAACCCGCCCCGGCCGGTGGCGCCGGCGTACTGGCTGGCATCGCCTTTGACGACGATCTGGCCGGACATCATGTTCTCGCCGACGCCGGGCCCGGCCGAGCCATGCACGGTGATGGTGCCGCCGTCGTTCATGCCGCCGCAATAATAGCCGACGCTGCCGCGCACATCGATGGCGACCGGCTGGTCGACGCCGACGGCGACCGAATGGCTGCCTCGCGGGTGGAGCACCTCCCAGGCGGTCTCGTTCGAACCGGGCGCCAGATCGTGCAGCGCCTGGTTGAGCTCGCGCAGCGACATTTCGGCCAGGTCGAAGACCCGCGATGCCTGGCCCGGCTCGCGCGCGGCCTTGGAGAGGTTGCCCGTATTGAAGGCATTGCTTGCCGGCATTGGTTCAATGCTCCCAGAAATAGACGGTTGCGGGCTCGGGTTCCCAGACCTTCGCATTGTCTATGCCGGGCAGTTTGGTGAGCGCACGATATTCCGAGCCGAAGGCGACATACTGGTCGGTTTCGGCCATTACGGCGGGCTTGCAGGCGATCGGATCGCGCACCACGCCGAAGCCGTTCTTGGTGCCGACGACGAAGGTGAAAAAGCCGTCGAGATCGCTCAGCGTGCCTTCCAGCGCCTCGCCCAGATTCTTGCCATGCGCCATCTGCGAGGAGAGATAGGCGGCAGCGACCTCGGTGTCGTTCTCGGTCTCGAATGTCATGCCTTCGCGGATCAGCTCGCGGCGGACATTGTTGTGGTTGGACAGCGAGCCATTATGCACCAGGCACTGGTCGGCGCCGGTCGAGAACGGATGCGCGCCCATCGTCGTCACCGCCGATTCGGTCGCCATGCGGGTATGGCCGATGCCGTGGGTGCCGGTCATCTCGCGGACGCCGAAACGGTCGACGACCGCTTCGGGCAAGCCGACTTCCTTGTAGATTTCGACGACGTCGCCGGCGCCCATGATGCGGATGTCGGGGCGCAGCGTCTGGATCGCCTCGCGCGCTTCGTCGATCTTGGCAGGCGTCGTCCGGACCACCGCATGCGTCGACTTCGCAGCAATGCTCACCGGCGCGCCGATTGCCTTGGCGAGTTCGGCGTCGAGGCCGCGGAAATCGCGCTCCGGCTTGGCCGACTGGATGGTGATCTTGGCTTCACTGGAGGGCGCGCCATAGATGGCGATGCCGGCGCTGTCGGGACCGCGATCGCTGAGCGAGATCAGCATCTCCGACAGCATCGCGCCAAGCTGGGGCTCGAGCGACTTGTCCTTCAAAAACAGTCCGACGATTCCGCACATGTCAGCCTCCGCGAGTTTGTTCCCTCCGAGATGTATCGAATGAGTCCCGAGAATTCAATTGGTATGAAAAAAATTTTCCTGTCGTTATATTTCGGCTGAGGCGCCGCCGGCCGCACTATCGCTGCGCTGGCCGCCATTGTGAACCCATTTGGCATAGCGGATGCGGGCGATCTTGTAGGCATCCAGGATCGACAGGGCATAGATCAGGAAGCCGCCGGCATGGCGTCCGACGAAGCTGGCGTCTGGCGGCGCGATCTTGGCGGTGACCCAGGCGAGGATCACCATGAAGAACAGGAATTGCAGGCCGCGCACCGGCACGCCGAGCACGACATGCCCGCTCGCCGGCAAGACAATCGCAGCGCCCAGAACCAGATAGGGGCTCGGTGGTGCGGGGGAGGTGGTGATCTGGCTGGTCATGCCGCTTGCCGTTCGCTTTGATTGATGGCATCGCGCAGCGCCGAAGCCGACGACAGCAGCCTCTCGATCAGCACCGGATCGAGCCTGACCGTGCCGAATTCGGCTTGCCGGAATACGCCGTAGCGCGCCCGCTCGGCCTCGGCCAGAAGCCAGACGATGCGCACGCCGTTCGGCGTGATCAACAATTCCTTGGCGCGCTCCTCAGCAAAGATATCGAGGTGGCCGGCGATGACGGTTTCGGGGAAGCGCACGCCCTTGCGGTCGCTCCGCAGCACCGCCTCGGCCGGAAATCCCGCCGCCTTCGGCAGCGTATGGTCGAGATGATCGAAATTGGAAAAGGTCGTCGGCGATCCCGGCCGCATCATCATATCGAAAGTGCCTGGTATCGCGACCTTTTCGGTGATCGAAACGCTCAGCCAGCGCGCCGGCACCTTCCTGATCGCCAGCGTGTCGACGATGGTCCGCACCTGCACCCGCCGGCCGTTCCACGAGCCGGCGAAGGTGACGACGCCGGCAGTGCCGTCCGAGACGTTGGCCGCGTCGGGGATGACGGCGCGGACGCCGGCTTCGTCGGCGGCAAGCCCGGTCGAAGCCTTGGTGCGGCTGGCCCGCGCAAGCCAGGCTATATGGAGGACGAGAGCCAGGGCAACCGCCCCGGCGAGTGACGCTGAGATCATTTCAGACATCTCATCATGCACAGGCGCGCCCCATTCTGGGGCAGGGCTCTTGTATAGGAAGTCCCCCTCATCCGGCCGCGGAGCCTGTCCTCGGGCTTGCCGGAGGCAAGACCCGTGGGCGGCCACCTTCTCCCCGTTGGGGAGAAGAGGCTGGCATCAACGCCGGCGATCTCCTCTCCCCTCGGGGAGAGGTCGGATTGCCCCGAATTGCCCTTCGCAATTCGGTTGGCAATCCGGGTGAGGGGGCACTTTCCCATATGCGATTGCGCTGCGTTTTGGGGTGAGCCTCCTTTACTCCTGTCAGTAGCCCTGCGGCTTCGGCCACGGCATGGTGAACTGGGCACCACGGCGCACGAATTTGTAGCGGTAGAAGTGGAACCACAGCGAGATCAGGAAGTAGAAAGCGACCATGGCGATCAGCTGCGAACCAAAGCCGAGGAAGATCGCAAAGAAAGTGACGACGCAAAGGCAGAACAAGACGATCGCCGGCAGCGGATGGAACGGATGGGTGTAGCCGCGGCGGATCGAGCCGAGCGGCCACTTTTTCCTGAACATGATGATGTTGATGCTCATGAAGGTGTATTGCAGCACGCCCGACAGGATCGAGAAGGTGATCGCCTGGTTGAGGTCGGCGATGAAGGCGAAGGCGAGCGCGATCGGCAGCAGAAACAGGATCGAGCGATAGGGCGTGCGGTATTTCGGATGCACCGCCGAGAACCAGGTCGGCAGATAGCGGTCGCGGCCGAGCGAAAACCAGGCGCGCGCGGCGTCGTTGATGCAGCCATTGGCGGAGGCGAGCGCGGCAAGCAGCGTCGCGATGAACAACAGGTTTTCCAGCAGCGCACTGCCGGTCAGTTTGCCTGCGTCCCACAGCGGATAGTAGGTGATGCCGAGATATTCCCAGGGCATCAGAGAGGCGCAGACATACCAGGTCATGGCGGCCGCGATCAGAAGCGTGATCATGCCGGCCATCGTGCCGTAGGGCAGCGAGCGCGCCGGCGAGCGCACTTCCTCGGCCGCCTGCGTGGTGCCCTCGATGCCGAGATAGTACCAGATGCCGAACTGGAAGGCGGCGATGACGCCGATCCAGCCATAGGGCAGGGCGTTGCCCGGGGTCACCAACTCGTTGAGCTTGAGCACGGCGCCTTGCGTCCACGGGCTGACCGAGAAGAACAGGATGACGATCGAGACATAGGCGATGGCGGTGATGACGAAGTTGACGTTGAGCGTCATCAGCACGCCGCGATAGTTCAGCCATGCCAGCACGACGATGGTCGCGGCGATGAAGGAATTGTGGTTGAGGCCCTCGACGCCAGCCTTGGCGACGATGGTGTCGCCGAGCAGGATCGCGTCCGACACTTCGAGCATGGTGTAGGCAAAGACCAGGAACAGCGCGACGTTGAAGGCCATCAGCGGCCCGACAATGTGCTTGGCCTGGGCATATTGGCCGCCGGCGGCGGCAACCGTCGAGGTAACTTCGGAATCGATCATCGCGACCGACGTGTAGAGCAGCCCGACGATCCAGCAGACGATCAGCGCCGCCAGCGCGCCGCCCTTGTCCGCCGCGAAATTCCAGCCGGTGAATTCGCCGACCAGAACGATGCCGACACCGAGCGCCCAGACATGGGCGGGGCCGAGCACCCTGAGCAGTGAAACCCTGTCGCCTTGCACTTGCACCGCTGGTTCAGCCGTGATCGTCATCGTTCAATCCCCCACTCAGATCCGGTGTTTTTCGGACACGGCTTCAAGTTCGCCTTCCCTGGACGAGGTCAGCATCTCTTCGGAATAGGTCGTGTCGATCTTGAACCAGTCGTAGAGCATCCACAGCGCGAGCACGATCGAGATGCCCCAGCATGCGTAAGAGAGTGCCACCCACATGACGATGCTTCCCTATCTATTTGTCGCCGAACTTTTCGTCGATGACGTCGCGGTATTCGCGGTCCGATGCGCGGAACAGAAAGATGAAATAGCCGATCAGCACCGCCGCCATGATGATCAGCGTCGGCCAGTCGATGATGTAGTGGAACCGGTTCTGGATGATGTCGTGCGCGGTTTCCGGCGTGTAGCCGAGCTTTTCCCAGATCGAGGCCATGGTCGGGTTTTGTCCGAGCGCTTCCCACGTCTTGGCGTCAAGCGCGTCGATGGATTTTGCCGCCCCTGCCAGCCCTAGTTTCAGCGGCAGCCACAGCGCGACGAAAATCGCGACCACGACGACGGCGATATCGAAAACCTGTCCGGCCTTGCTCTGTTCGGGCGGTGTATAGCGGGCCATGCGTCTCCCCTCAGGACTTGCGGTTGCGGTAGGCGTCGGCGTTCTTGATGTCGAGGCCGTAGATGAAGTCCTTGTCTTCCTTGTAGTGGTTGACCATCGCCAGGATCGCGGCCGTGTTGAAGATCAGCACGGCGGCGGCGGCGACCGCGACGACGAGCTTGATGCCGGCGTCGGGGACGTATGGCCATGTCATGAACAGGACAAAGAGGATCGTCGCCCACAGGCAGACGATCAGGAGCATGGATCCACGCACGTCGGAACGGTACAACGCTTCCACGCGCTGTTGCAGGTCGGACATCGGCTTTCCCCTTTTTCAACGCCGGTCCGGATTGGCCGGTCATTGCCCTCTTTCAAGAGAGTGAAATTTTTTTCATAAAATCCGGCCGAATTCTGGAATTGTCAAGACGATTTTACGCGACGTTAACCGTTTGTTTGGGCTCGTCGGATTTGCCTGACAATGAAATTATTTGCTTACGGGTATTGCAGGCTCCCTGCGTTTGCGGTCAATATTCAAGGCAACGCTCCCGCCTGTGTGCAGGGAGCAGGGGAAAGCAAAAAGGTTTCTTTCGAACGGAGGACAGCGGATGACGGCATCCTGGAGATTTTCGACGCTTGCGGACCGCCATCGCGCGCTCGGCTCGAAGCTCGAGGACTGGAGCGGCATGGGTACCGCCTGGACCTACGACAAGGACGCCGACGAAGAGTATATCGCCATCCGCACCAAGGCCGGCCTGATGGACGTGTCCGGCTTGAAGAAGGTCCACATCACCGGGCCGCACGCCTCGCACCTGATCGATCTGGCGACGACGCGCGACGTCGAAAAGATCTATCCCGGCAAGTCGGCCTATGCCTGCATGCTCAACGAGGCCGGCAAGTTCACCGACGACTGCATCCTCTACCGCACCGGCCCGAATTCCTGGATGGTCGTGCATGGCTCGGGCACCGGCCATGAAGAGCTGCAACGCGCTTCGGTCGGTCGTGACGTGTCGCTGCGCTTCGATGACAATCTGCACGACCTTTCGCTGCAGGGGCCGCTAGCCGTGGATTATCTTGCAAGGCATGTGCCCGGCATTCGCGACCTCAATTATTTCCACCACATGCAGACGCAGCTGTTCGGCTTTCCCGTGATGATCTCTCGCACCGGCTATACCGGCGAACGCGGCTACGAGATTTTCTGCCGTGGCCAGGACGCCGGAACGATCTGGGACAGGATCCTCGACGAGGGCAAGAGCGCCGGCATCATCCCGTGCCGCTTCACCACGCTCGACATGCTGCGCGTCGAGAGCTACCTGCTGTTTTACCCCTACGACAATTCGCAGAAATACCCGTTTGAGAACGAAGGCCCGGGCGACACGCTGTGGGAGCTTGGTCTCGACTTCACCGTCAGCCCCGGCAAGACGGGCTTTCGCGGCGCCGAGGAGCATTATCGCCTCAAGGGCAAGGAGCGCTTCAAGATCTTCGGCGTGCTGCTCGAAGGCAAGGAGCCGGCCGACGAGGGCGCACCGGTCTATCGCGACGGCAAAAAGGTCGGCGTGGTGACCTGCGCCATGTATTCGCCGCTGGTCAAAAAATCGATGGGCATTGCCCGGCTCGACGTCGACTGCGCGGTGCAGGGCACCAGGCTCGAGATCCGCAACAAGAGCGGCGGCATCAGCGCAACCGCCGAGCCGCTTCCTTTCGATGATCCCAAGAAGACCAAGCGCACGGCGAAAGGCTGAGGCATACTGCGGGTATGGCAGCGAAAAGCATCATCAGCCGCCCGGTCTATGGGACCCTGTCTCCGCAGCCCGGCAAGCGTCATCTTTTCATAGCGGATGCAGAGGGAGCGCTGGCGATTGCCGATCTGGCCGCCAAGGCACCGGCGGATTTCTTCGGCGGCGCCCACATCATCTTCATTCCCGGCCGCGACGGCAAATACGCCGATGCGCTCGAAGCACTGAAGCCGGCGCAGTTCTACCTCGGCCATTCCTTCGCCAGCGCCCTGCCGCGGCTGAAGCAGATGCTGGCCAACGCCCATATGGGCCTCAGGCTCTATCTCGCCGGCACCGAAGGGCTTATCGGCCGGGCCATGCAGGCGGCGCTCGAAGCCGGCATCGACCACACCTCGGTTCAGACCGAGCATCGCGGCTCGCTGGCGCGCCGCATGCAGTGCGTCCATTGCAAGGGCATCACCGAGAACGTGACGACGCAGCCGGCAACCTGTTCGCATTGCGGCCTCTTGCTTCTGGTGCGCGATCACTATTCGCGGCGCCTCGCCGCCTTCCAGGGCGTCTGCATCAACGCCGAGGACCGCAGCGAAATTCCTCCGATCGAGGAGGTCTTTCGATGAGCACCGGCACCACCAAGCTCGATGTCGTCGTCAGCGATGTCGTCCCCGGCAACGAGCTGGTGACGCGCTTTCATTTCCGCCGGAGCGACGGCGAGCTTTTGCCGACCTTTTCCGGCGGCGCCCATGTCGTCGTCGAGATGCGCGATGGCGAACGCACCAGGCTCAATCCCTATTCGCTGATGGGCTCGCCGCTCGACACCCGCGAATACACCATCTCGGTGCGCCGCGACGACGCCGGCCGCGGCGGCTCGCTGTTCATGCACAGGCAGGTCAGGCCGGGCACGGAGATGGTGGTCAGCTATCCCGTCAACCTGTTCTCGCTCGATCTGCGCGCCAGGAAGCATCTGATGCTGGCCGGCGGCATCGGCATCACCCCGTTCATGGCGCAGACCGCGCAACTGGCGGCGGAAGGCGGCAATTTCGAATTGCATTACACCTGCCGCACCGCCTCGCTCGGCACCTATGCCGACCTGCTGAGAGAGCGCTACGATCGCCGGGTCAGGCTCTATCACGACGACCGCGACGAGCGCGTCGATCTCGACCGGCTGCTGTCGTCGCAGCCGCTCGGCACGCATCTCTATGTCTGCGGTCCGTCCGGCATGATCGGCTGGGTGCGCGAGCGTGCCGCGGCGCTCGGCTGGCCTCGCGAGACCGTGCATTTCGAGCATTTCGCGGCCCCGCAGCCCGGCGCGCCCTTCGACGTGACGCTGGCGCTCAGCGGCAAGACCATCCGTGTCGACGAGCAGCAGAGCCTGCTCGAGGCGATCGAGGCGGCCGGGGTCGATCCGCCCTATCTCTGCCGCGGCGGCGTCTGCGGCCAGTGCGAGACCAACGTCATTTCGCATGACGGCAAATTCATCCACAACGACCACTGGCTGAGCGAGGAAGACCACCGTTCGGGCTGCAAGATCATGCCCTGCGTCTCGCGCTTCGAGGGCCGGTCGCTGGTGCTGGAAAGATAGGAGGCGAGCTTGGGCATCACCTTTCGCAAGGAAACGTTCCGCAACGACTTCACCTTCAGGAACAGCCCCGAGCACATCAGGCGGTTCCCGTTCCCGTTCCATGAAGACAGCTACATGTATGCCGTCAACATCGAGCCGCATGTCGTCGGGCCGAAGGGCAGCGTGCTGGAGAATTTGATCGACGTCGACGAGCACTATGTCGCCGAGATGCAGGACCGCGCTTTGGTGCTGGCCGAGGATCCGCTGCGCTGCCAGTCGCTGCCGCACATGACGCTGGCCGGCTGGGACCTGCTCGAGCTTTTGATGGAGCAGCAGGCTTCAGGCTATCCCGAGCATTTCACGCTGACGCGCGACGGCGACCGCTGGCGCTGGATCAACCGGCCGCTCGGCATCGACGACAGCTTCACCTTTGGCGACGTCTCGACGCTGCCCTATGGGCCGATGGAATACATCACCCGCCAGAGCCAGGGCGATTTCTGCATCCTCGACCAGCGCGACGGCAATCTGTGGATGGATGCCGGCATGGTCACCACCCAGGCCGACTGGTCGCTGGATTTCGACATCGGCATGAACTTCTTCGAATGGCACGCGCCGGTGCCGCTGGCGCATGAGAAGGGCATATTCGTCCGGGCGCTGAAGTTCCTCACCAACATCCAGCAGGGCAAGCCGGCGCGCCGGCTGAACTGGACGATGACCATCAATCCGCGCCTCGATACCAGCCCGGAAAACTACCACAAATGGGGTCCGGACCGCGCCACGGTGACGCCGAAAAATGTCGGCGACAAGGTCCATCTGCGCGTCGAGCTGCAGAGCTTCTGGCGGCTGCCGCGCTCGAATGCTATCGTCTTCCCGATCCGCTGCTACCTGATCAAGATGGACGAGCTGGTGACGCAGCCGAAATGGGCACGGCGCCTGCACCGCGTCATCCGCGACCTTCCCGACGAACTCGCCAACTACAAGGGCCTGACGCGTTACCGTGCGACATTGGTCGAGTGGCTGTCGAAGCTGGATGACGGGAGTGCGACGTCGCCGGGGTTTGGGCCGGATTGAGGTTCTGTTTGCGAGGTTCGCGCTGCCCGTCAAGCTGCCAATCTCCCCCCAAGAGGGGGAGATGCCCGGCAGGGCAGAGGGGGGCGCCGTAGAGCGCCGGCCTTGCCGTTATGTCAGCCCATCCCTTCGGCGAAGATCACGGTGCGCCAGCCTGACCAGCCACAATCACGATATGCTGACAGACATTGTTGATATCGCGGATAACGTCGTCATTCCAGAAGCGAAGGCTGGTCCAGCCCAGCGCTTCGAGCTTTGCGGTTCTTGCAGCATCCAATTCCGACGCTTCGGCCTGGGCATGCTGGGAACCATCAAGTTCGACGATCAGCTTTTTGTCCGGGCATGCAAAATCGACGATATAGCCGGCGATAGGCATCTGGCGTCGAAACCCCAGTCCCATCAGCCTGTGCGCCCTGATCTCGTTCCAGAGCTTCAGTTCGGCATCGGTCATCACCTTGCGCATCCTGCGCGCATTGCGGCGATTGTTGGCGGCTACTGGATTATGCGTCATCGCGGTTCGCCCCCCTCTGTCCTGCCGGACATCTCCCCCTCAAGGGGGGAGATTGGATTTCACTTCGGCTTTCGCCAATCGCCAACGCTGCAAAAGAGGCGTCGTCGGCGAAGCTGCCGATCTCCCCCCACGAGGTCCCGCGAGGGGGAGATCGAACTCTCACGCCGCGCTTTGCGGGTAGCAGATGATCGACAGATAGCGCATCGGCAGAACGCTCAGCACTTCCGGTCCGTGCGGCGCATCGGCGTCGAAGAACAGGCTGTCGCCCGGCTTCATCGGGTAGAGATTGCTGCCGTGCCGGTAAACCACTTCGCCTTCGAGCATGTAGAGGAATTCCATGCCTTCGTGCTGGAAGGTCGGGAACACGTCGGAATCCTCGGTCAGCGTGATCAGATAGGGTTCCACGACGACGCCGCTGGTGTTGGAGCCGATATGGCCGAGCAGATTGTACTGGTGGCCGGCGCGCGTGCCACGGCGCTCGACGTCGAGGCCTTCGCCGGCCTTGACGAAGACGGCGCTGCGCTCTTCCTCGAAGCGGCGGAAGAAGGCGGTGACGGGAACGCCGAGCGCCCGTGACAGCGCCTGCAACGTGGTCAGCGACGGCGAGGTGATGCCGTTCTCGATCTTCGACAGCATGCCAAGCGAAATGTCGGTGGCGGCAGCCAGATCGGCCACCGTAATGCCGAGCTTCTTGCGGAAGGCCCGCACCTCGCGGCCGATGGCGACCTCCAGGACCTTTTCGCGGGTGTCGCGAATGGCGTGCGGGTTCTGGGTGAGCGGCGCGCGTATCTTGCGCGGATCGATTGCAGCGACCGACGGCTTGGCTTTGGCGGCGACGACGACCGCAGCGGGCTTTAGACTGGATGCTTTTTTCGCCATGTTGCCACCTTGGACCTTGCCGATTCATTTCACTCACGGTGAACATATTCGGTGCCGATGCAGAAGCGCAACTGCCACGGCAAGCCACCCGTGTCGAATTGCGCAATGTCCGGATTTCGCCCGAGCTACTGCGTCGCTTGGAAATCCAGCTGGGCGAAACGCGGTTTCGCGACAAGCCCTGTTGACAGGATCGAAGGGGCAATTACTGTCCTGTCAGTGAAATTTGTTTCGTTAGGGAAATGAGATCGGGAGGCCCGCAATGAAAGATCGTGTTGCCCTCATCGGAGCCGGGCCGTCCGGCATGGCCCAGCTCAGGGCCTTCAAGTCGGCCGCCGACAAGGGCGCCGATATTCCCGAGATCGTCTGCTTCGAAAAGCAGTCCGACTGGGGCGGCCTGTGGAACTACACCTGGCGCACCGGCCTCGACGAGCACGGCGATCCGGTGCACGGCTCGATGTACCGCTATCTCTGGTCGAACGGGCCGAAGGAATGCCTCGAATTCGCCGACTACACCTTCGAGGAGCATTTCGGCCGGCCGATCGGCTCCTATCCGCCGCGCGCCGTGCTGTGGGACTACATCAAGGGCCGCGTCGAAAAATCCGGCGTGCGCCAATGGGTGCGCTTCAACAGCCCGGTGCGCATGGTCACCTTTTCCGAAACGACAAAAAAATTCACGGTCACCGCGCATGACCGCACCAGCGACGTCACCTACTCGGAAGAGTTCGACAATGTCGTCGTCGCCTCGGGCCATTTCTCCGTGCCCAACGTTCCCTATTTCGAGGGCTTTTCGACCTTCAACGGCCGTATCCTGCACAGCCACGATTTCCGCGACGCCATGGAATTCAAGGGCAAGGACATATTGATCATCGGCCGCTCCTATTCAGCCGAGGACATCGGCTCGCAATGCTACAAATACGGCGCCAGATCGATCACCTCCAGCTACCGCTCGAAGCCGATGGGCTTCAAATGGCCGGAGAACTGGAAGGAAGTGCCGCTTCTGCAGAGGGTCGTCGGCAAGACCGCGCATTTCAAGGACGGCAGCACCAAAGACGTCGACGCCATCATCCTGTGCACCGGCTACCTCCATTCCTTCCCGTTCCTCACCGAGGATTTGAAGCTGAAGACCGCCAACCGTATGTGGCCGGACGGGCTCTACGAGGGCGTCGTCTGGGAGAAAAACCCGAAGCTGTCCTATATCGGCATGCAGGACCAGTTCTACACCTTCAACATGTTCGACGCGCAGGCCTGGTTCGCCCGCGACGTGATCATGGGCCGCATCAAGCTGCCGTCGGCCGAAGCGATGGCCGAGCACGGCCGGAAATGGCGGGCACGCGAGGAAACACTGGAAGACGCCGAGCAGATGATCTGGTTCCAGGGCGACTACACCAGGGAGCTGATGGAGCAGACCGACTATCCCGGCTTCGATGTCGAGGCCGTCAATCAGACCTTCATGGAGTGGGAGCACCACAAGGTGCAAGACATTATGGGCTTCCGCGACCATGCCTATCGCTCGCTGATGACCGGCACGATGGCGCCGTTGCACCACACGCCCTGGCTGCAGGCGATGGACGATTCAATGGAGAGCTATCTCGAGGTGAAGGGCGTGGCGGCGGAGTAAGCAGTCCGAACGGCGATTGACTTGCCTCAGCTAACCTCCCGCGCCGGGTCGGCTGCCAGCGCCAGGGAATTTGCGACGTGCTCGAGGTGCTCCTCGCTCAAGATGCTGGTCGCGACGCGCACGGCGCTGGTCTTTCCGGTCGAAAACTTCGCCCCGGCATGGACCGCGATGCCGTGTGCGGCCAGCTGGACGTCGACCGAAAACATTATCCCGACAAGTGTTGTCGACGGGGGCCGATCGGCACTCCCGCCGCCAACAAGCCTCATGTGGTTTTCTCGCGGCCGGGCCGATTTAGGGTGCTCACGTATGTGTGAATCTTCGCGATATGGGCGAGCACCTCGGCCTTGCTTGGCCCGCGAGCTATGACAGCCCAGTCGGTTGAGGACGGGCGGGTATCCTTTCCAAATGAACGAGACATGGTCTGATCTCCTGTGGTTTCGGTTGCGAAGCGTTCTCGGCGCTTACGGGAGATCGCACCGCGCGAGGAAGCAAAGCGTTTGAAGGCCCGCCGTTTCGCTGATTGCGGATCTGGCGCTGTTCACGACTGGTTGACGCAAAAAAACCTCTCGTTTTCCCACTGTTGTTCCCACTGCACGTCAAACGCTGCCGGCCGAGGTTTAGCCGTCCGGGGCCATCCCGGTCGCGCAACATCCGAACCCAGGAGTGAATGACATGCAGGACGATACAATGGTCATGGAAAAGGCTTCCGTTAAGAAGGCGTCGCGAGAGCCGAGGAACGGCGTCAATACGCCCACCCTTCTGGCCACCATCAATGCCGTCGCGGGCCAGCCGGAGCTTGCCAAGTTCCAGTTCCGGGCCAAGAGCCACTGGATCACCGGCACGCACAGCCGCAGCACGATGGCCAACTTCTTCGGCGCCGGCGCCGAGCAGCCGCATGTGACGGCATACCAGGCCGACAGCGATCATCCGGCGGTCCTGTGCGGCGAAGACAACGGCCCGACGCCGGTCGAATACCTCCTCCACGCGCTTGCTTCCTGCCTCACCGCCGGCATCGCGAACATCGCGGCCGCGCGCGGCGTGACGCTGCATGAGGTGGAATCGACCGTCGAAGGCGACATCGACCTTCGCGGCATCCTCGGCATCTCTAACGAGGTCCGCAACGGCTACCAGGGCATCCGTATCTCCTTCAAGATCAAGGGCGATGCTTCGGCTGAGAAGCTCGAGGAAATCGTAATGCAGTCGCGCGCCCGTTCCGCGGTGTTCGACGTGCTGACCAACGGCGTGCCGGTCTCGGTTGCCGTGAAGGGCTGATCTCCAGTTCGGAAGAGCAATATCGCCGGCCTCGTCCCGTAAAAGGATGGCGCCGGCGATCTCGTACCCCTGCTTACAAGGCGCGAATTCCATGCGACGCACAGACGTGGCCGTTATCGGCGCCGGACAGGCGGGTTTAGCCATGAGCCGGTGCCTGTCCGAGCGCGGGGTCTACCACGTCGTGCTGGAGCGCGGCCGCATCGCGGAGCGCTGGCGCAGCGAACGGTGGGATTCGCTGCGCCTGCTGACGCCCAACTGGATGACACGCCTGCCCGGCGGCGGTTATCGCGGAGCCAATCCCGACGGCTTCATGACAATGGCCGAGACGGTGGGGTTCCTAGAGGATTACGCGTGCTCGATCACCGCACCGGTGGAGGACGGTGTGGAGGTGCTTTCGACCGAAAGGGTCGACGGAGGCTTCCGGCTGCTGACCGATCGCGGCCAATGGAGCGTGCGTGCGGTCGTGGTCGCGACCGGATACAGCGACCGGCCACGCATTCCGCCACTAGCAAAGCAGATCTCCTCCCGGATCAGGCAGGTCGTGCCGCGGGACTATCGCAATCCTCAGCACCTGCCCCAGGGTGGCGTTCTCGTGGCCGGGGCCTCGGCGACCGGCATACAACTTGCGGAGGAGATCAATCGCTCCGGACGCCCGGTGACCCTGTCGGTCGGCAGTCATACACGCCTACCGAGGCTTTACCGCGGGCACGACATCCTGTGGTGGCTCGACCGGCTGGGAACGCTTGCCAAGCCTGTCGCTGAAGTTCCGGATCTCACCGCGGCACGGCGGCAGCCCTCCCTGCAGCTGATAGGCACACCCGAGCGCAGGACGCTCGACCTTGCCGGTCTTCGGGAGCAAGGCATTCGTCTTGTCGGTCGAGCGGCTGCCGCCTGCGATGCACGCATTCGGTTCAACGGCGATCTCGCCGAAACGACCATGGCGGCGGAACGCAGGCTGAGGCGCGTGCTGGCCAATATAGACCGCGCGGCCGCCGGCGATGGCCTCTACTCGATCGATCCCGGTTCCATTCCGAGCCTGATCCTGAGCGCCGAGGCGACCGAAATCGACCTCATCGACCAGGGTATCCAGACGATCATATGGGCTACCGGCTATCGCCGGGAATACCCATGGCTGAAGCTGGATGTGTTCGACGCCCGGGGCGAAATCCTGAACGATGGCGGCGTCTGCGCGTATCCGGGACTCTACGTGCTCGGCCTCAATTTCATGCGCCATCGAAGCTCCAGCTTCCTCGACGGCGTCGGCCGCGATGCGGAGGCGCTGGCGGCTCACCTGGCAATGTTTCTCGACGTCTCCCGCCGAGCAGCGGCCTGACCGCCGAATACAACGCTAGCGCGGCAAAAATCGACGTTGCCTTCAACGATGAAGCTCACGGCGGACAACGACAAGGGCTCCACTGGCGCCGTAGTCAGCGCCCGCAACCATGGAGAAAATCAAAATGAGTGAAATGGTGAACCCATCCCTGTGCCTCACCAGAACGCGAGGTTTGCGCTGGGCTGGCGGAACAATGTTGGCCGCAGTCTGGCGTTTCATTCGTATCCAACGGGACCGTAGACAGCTTTATGAGTTGCCGGACTACATCTTGCGCGACATCGGCATCACCCGCTTCGAGATCAACTGGATCACTTCGTTTGCCGGGCGTGATCCCAGCCGCCGCACGCGTTTTTTGAGGGCGGAGGAGGGCGGGGCTCGATGATTGCCGCATCGACGTCCCACGTCTCGCATAGGGCGTGCCAGGCACCGCTTGTCATCGCCCTGCACTGCTCAGGCGGCAGCGGACGGCAATGGCGCAGCCTGGCGGAGCGGCTCGATGACAGCTACCGGCTCATCGCACCCGAACTGATCGGGGCGCCGGGCGGCGGCACCTGGACTGGTGCCGGCGCTTTCCATCTGACCGACGAAGCCGCCGGTATCCTGGAGATGATCGACCACCATGACGGGCCTGTGCATCTTGTTGGCCATTCCTATGGTGGTGGATTGGCCCTGCATATAGCAGCGGTGCGTCCAGACCGGCCGGCCAGCCTCTCGCTTTATGAGCCGTCTGCCTTTCACCTGCTGCGCGAGCTGGACTGTGAGGGCCACGAGGCGCTCGGCGAAGTCTTGGCGATCGCAGGCACCGTCCATGACGGCCTGATCAACGGCAGTTACCTGACCGCGACAGCTCATTTCATCGACTACTGGGGTGGGGCCGGCATCTTCGCCGCGATGAAGCCGGAACTTCAGGCCGCACTCGTGCGGTTTCTGCCGAAGGCCAGCCTGGACTTCCACGCATTGATCCATGAATCGACGCCAGCAAGCGAATATGCCCGATTTGGCTTTCCGGTCTTGGTATTGCGCGGCGAATTTGCACCAGCTCCGACGCGGCTCATCGCCCGCGAACTCGTTTCCCGCGTTCCGGCCGCAATCGGGGCGATTGTTCCTGGCGCCGGACATATGGGACCGCTGACCCACGCAGACGTGGTGGCGGATCGTTTGGTCCGGCAGATATCGTTCCATGACACCGCGGGGTCGCGAGCTGCGTGACCGCGGCTTGCTTGCCCTACAGGCAGCGCAAACCTTCGAAGCAGATCCCTGGATGCGGAGGGATCAAGCCGTAACCGCCATGCGAACGCGATCGGGCAGGACACTTCCGGCCGGCTCTTCCGTGCCGGAGAAATCCTCCCGCATCTGCATTTCTCTGTAGAGCTTGGCCGCTTCCGCGAGAGTGGCATCCACGCCAGCGATTTTGCCGCGCCGCTTCGCGAGCCCGAGAGCTAGCAAGGAGCGGGCAAGCTCTGGCCGTAGCTCAACGCGCCTGGCAAGGCTGCAGGCCTGTTCGAGCCAACTAATGGCCGATCTGGAAGATTTCAGCTCCGCAAGGCCGCGCAGTACGATGATCTCGCTCCACGGGTCGCCGCGTCCCCGCGCAAGCTCGAGCGCATGGCCGAGATTGGCCGCAGCTTCCGGCTCATACAGGCGCGCACGCACGCATGCGAGCACCGCGCGCGCGTGACATTCGAACTGGGCAAGATCGAGCCGCTCAGCCTCGGTCACCGCCATTTCCAAGGTGGCGCCCGCGTCGTGGTTGCGGCCGAGCAGGAATTCCGCATGCCCGAGCACGGTCAACAGCCATGGCCGGAGTAGGATAGATGCGCTGGTAGCGGCTTCGGAGGACCACAATTGCAGCGCCTCGACAAGCGCCGGCTCGGGCCCGCGCAGGACGCCCACCACACCGGTGAAATAGGCGGCCGCGCAGCTATCGATCGGGCGCGCCACTTCGGCGGCGACCTTCTGCAGTTCGGCAAGCGAACGTTCCGCATCATCGAACCGGCCAAGCCGCGCTTCCGCCTGCGCGCGGTGCCCAAGGTACCAAACCGCACGCGCACCGAGCTGTCCGAAACGCTCCAGACGCCAAGCTTTGGTGAACCTCTCCTCATGCGGAACAAGCCGCTCCAGCACCTGCCGCGCCTCGCTGCGGATCAGAAGCGCCTGTGAGGCGGCCAGGTCCGACTCGCTTATGCAGCGCTGCACGCCATTTGCCGTCGCGCCGCGCTTGAGTGTGTTGGCCGGTTCCAGCGCCTCCTCGTAGTGGCCGTGGGAGCTGTTGAGATAGCTCAAGTGGAGCAACACGTCGGAGATGAGTTGCGGATCGCCCAGTTCCATGGCCAGTTCGCGCGCTTCCAATAGCTGCGGCAGCGCCTTCCGATAGGCACCCAGGGCGCCGTAGGCGGGCCGCATCCGCACCCGCAGGTTGATCGCCTGGGCGAGGGTTTTCGGATTTCGGGGCAGCGCGGCGACTGCTTTGCGGGCGTTTTCGAGGAACTGGACCGCGGCGGAATAGGCCGAGCGTTCCTCAGCCCGACCCGCCGCTTGCAGCAGATAATCCGCGGCCGGTTCCCATGCCTCGGCAAGAAGCGCGTGTTCGGCCAGTTCCTCGATGTGGTGGTTCAGCGATCCGGCATAGAGTCTGTCCATCGCAACCAATGCAGCCCGATGCAGCCTTTTTCGGTCCTCCCCCAGCAGGGATTCGTAGGTCACCTTGAGCGTCAACGCGTGCTTGAACGTATACTCCACGTGAGGATAGCTCTGGACCTCGAACAGGAATTCCAAACTCTGCAGTTTGGCCAGGCATACCCCCAGCTCCGCATCCGAGAGCGGCGAGAGTGCCCTCAGCAGGGGATACGGAACATTCTTACCGATAACCGAAGCGAGTTGGAGTGCCTGCCTTTCCGAGTCACCCAGCTGCTGGATACGTGCGGCGATGAGCGATTGAACCGTCGACGGGATGGTGATGGAATCCACTGGCCTCTTGAGCTCGTAGCGGCCGGACTGGCCGGCAAGTGCACCGTCCGCAACCAGTCCGCGCACCATTTCTTCCAGGAATAGCGGCGTGCCCTCGGCCCGCTCGGCAAGCGATTGCCGCAGTTCCCCCAAGCTGGGATCGGATCCCAGCAATTCGGTGAGGAACTGCTCCATTTCGTCCCGCGCGAACCGCTCCAGCCTTATCTGCTGGAAATAGCCGCGGCGGTTCCATTCGTGCCGGTACTGCGGCCTGTAGGTGGCGAGCAGCATGATACGGTTGGCGCCCATGACCTCGACCAGCCTGTTCATTACGGCCTCGCTCTCGGCATCGATCCAGTGCAGATCCTCGATAAGCACGGCTACGGGCGCGGCCCGGCTCAAGGCAACGAGAAATGCGCTCATCGCCTCGGATACCCGTGAGGTCCGCTCCCGCGCATCGAGATGCCACCAGCAAGAATCGTCGACCGGCAGGTCCGCGAGGAAGGAAAGCGGCGCCGTATGACTTGGATCCAGGTCCAGTTCAGCCCGTTTGAAGGCAAACAGACGCTGGGCTTCCGCCAAGCCGTCTTCGCCACGAATGCCACAAGCCGAGAGCAGCAGCTTCTTTACAGCACCCAGAGTAACTGATGAATCAAACTCCAGACCGCCACATTCAAGCACAGTAAAACCGGCCACCTCGTCGAGGGAAAGAAATTCATGGGCAAGCCTCGACTTGCCCATGCCGGCGTCGGCGACGATCCCGGCGACCTGGCCGTGGCCCTCCCTGACCCGGCGCCAGGTTGCAAGAAGGATTTTCAGCTCGAGCTCGCGCGCCACCAGTCCGGTGAGGCCGCGGTTGGCCCTTAGGTGCCAGCGCGACAAAGCGTGATTTTCGCCCAACAGCTCGTAAATGCGTTCCTCGTGGCCAAGTTGCGGATGCTCCGAATGCGCTAAGCGGTGCATCTGCACATAGCCGCCGGCGGCTGCGCGCGCCCGGCCTGTCGCGGCGATCGTCGCACGGTGCAAGGCACGCATCAGCCGGTTGGCCGCACGCGGCGCGGCTCCGGCCAGTTCAACCTTGCTGGCTTTGGTCGTCCATTGCTGCCGTACGATCACCTCGCCGGTGTCTATTCCGGCCCTCAACTGGATCCCGCCCTGGGAAAGCTCCTCCACTGCCAGCTTGGCCGCAAGCGCGGCGCGGCATGCAAGATAAGCGTGATCCTCGGTGGCGCGAGCGAGGCCGAATGCTGCGGTGATTGTCCCGTCAGCAGCCGACGTGACGACGCCGCCATGGCTCTCCACGACGTCTATCACCCGATCCTCGACGGGCTGGAATTCGCGGATCGCCACTTCCGGATCCTCCGTTTCGAGGAGATGCATGGGACTGACCACTTCCGCGGCCAGCACTGTTATGTATTGCCGAGAGCGGTTGATTCCCAAGGACGCCGGAGGGCCTGCCAGTTGCTGCGTCTGTTCGGGGTCGGCAAGGAAACGACGCGTTTCGTCGACGAAGGTCGCGAATGCCGGTTCGTGGCCAAGCAGCACGTGGTTGACGCTGTCTAGCGCAACGAAACGCGCGCCGGGGATTTTCCCAGCCATCGCCTGGCCATGATCGAACGGAATGACCGCGTCCCCCGTAGCATGCATCACCAGGGTCGGGACGCGGACCCGCGGTAACAGCTCGTCAACGTCAATGACGGCGCCTTCCTCGAAGATGCGATGGGCAATCTCCGGCGAGACGGTATTGCGTTGCAACTCGTTATACCAATTCCTCTGTTCCGGCGTTGCTTCCGGAATGAAGAGGGAGGTGAACATTTGCCGGAACACCGGGTCGTCTTGGCCCCAGCCTTCCTGAATCAGCGCTCCCATCGCTTCGCGGCGCGCTATTTCGCGCTGATTGCCCCGTTTGCGCCAACCTTTGGTGAATCCGCCATACAGCACCATCCCCGCCACACGCTCTGGATGCCGGACGGCATAGGCTATCGAAACGGCGCACCCCTGGGAAATGCCAAGCAGGGAAACGCGGCGCAGACCAGCCGCATCGATGATGCTCTCCAGGTCGGCAACCATGGCCTCGAAGGACAGGTCGGCGGGATACCGGTCCGACAGGCCGTTGCCGCGCTGGTCGTAACGTATCAGCTGGTAGTGCGCGGAGAGGCCCTCGATCCAATGCTTCCACACCGGACTGTCCCATTCGAGCTCGAGATGGGACATCCAGTGGGCGGCCCTTACCAAAGGGGGGCCTTGACCACTCAAGGAATAGGCCAAGCGCGCGCCGTCGGGCGTCGTGCACCGGCGAATCTCCTGCGCAAGGATTCGCTCCGGCGGAGAGGCAAGCTGTATCTCCGACGCAGGCAAAACACGCGTCGGAGGGACGTTCTCATCGGCGGGAGCGACCCCGATGTCGCTACTCGAAGCGCGGCTCTGGACCATGGCGGATTGCCGTGCTGCCTCGCTCAGCCGGCGGATGTCCGCTCGAAGAGCCTCGTCCCCAGGCTCCAACCCGTCCAGGACATGCGCGTACGGAAGTGCCCGCGCCGGCTCAAGCCGGTCGACGAGCACCCGAAGGATGCGCAGATGCGTCACGTGCAGTTCGTCGGCGGTCGCAATGCGCCAGGCTTCGAATTCCGGACAGCGCGGCAGTGAAAGATCATCCAGGAAACGGCCGCGGAACGCTCCGGCGAGGGCCTCCAGTTTCTCCGGTCCGAGAGCCTCTATGTCACGACCGCCGAGGCCCCGGAGCGGCGCGATGTCCAGCACGACTTCGCTGGTGTTCAGGCGAACTGCGTTGCGGTCGGCTTGCAGGATCTCGCCGTTCCCGATGTCGACGACCTGTCGGATCTTCGAGAGACTCCAGCGCAGGGCGCCGCGAGGATCGTCCGGTACCTCCCAGAACATCTCGCAAAGGCGCTCGCGCCGCTGCGGGCGCTCTACGAGCGCAAGATAGGCCAGTAGCGCCCGCGTCTTTTTCGAAGGCGGCAAGGAAACGACCTCGCCAAGGCGAAGGACGGTCAGATCTCCGAGAACGCGAATTTCGAGCGACACTTTGCCAATCCCAGTCGCTGCTAAATTAGCCATGGATTGTATCAAGTCCGTGCCGCTGCCGAAAGCGTTCGTTTCCGGAAGCGTGAGGTTTCCGCCTGCGCTCTGATTTGCCTTCGCTTTGTGGGAAGGCCGACACGGACAAGTCCACATGAATGCCGAGCCGGAACGGGATCACGCCCGTTCCGGCTCGCTTTGATGGTGGCGACGGCACTCTGAAAGGCCCGGAGGCGGGGTCTCACGCTGCCGCGCGCACCCATCGGGGCAGCAGGCTCTCGGGATTTGCGCATGCGCCGGGCGTGTAGTTTGCGCCAACGAACTCCAGCCGGGCGGCGAGCGTGCCGTCCCGCCAGGCCGCAAGCGTATCCATGCAGCCACCGATATACTTGCCGCCGACAAAGACCTGCGGAATTGTAGGCGAACCGATCCGGGCCCTCAGAGCCTTGCGGATTTCCCCGTCCCGGCCGTTCTTCTGGAATTCCGGAGCATCGATTTCGATGGACCTGTAGACGATTCCGGCACGGTCGAAGAGCTTTCTCACCGTCCAGCAGAATTCGCACCATGTCAGGGCGAACATGACCACCGAATGCTCCGGATCATAGATCGCCTCATCGACAAACGCATGCGCCGACTGATCGATTTGGATTTCGTTCACGGGCGCCGATGAAAGGGCGAAGGACGGCGGCCGGTCGAAGCGGTAGCCGGGTGTGGAGCGAGAGATCGCCTCTTCGGCCGGCGACATTTCCTCGCTGATGTGATCGAACAGGATCGTGCTGAGATACCGCTCGCCCGTGTCAGGCAACATACAGAGCACGTTCCGCTCCGGTCCGACGCGTCCAGCGATTTCCAGTGCCCCGCTCAAGGTAGCCCCGCCGGAGATCCCCGCCAGTATTCCTTCTTCCGTCGCAAGCCGGCGCGCAGCTTCCAAAGCGCTGGCGCCTGAAACCGGCAAGATTTCGTCCACAAGATCGTCAGCCATCGCGTTGCCGACGATCTGCGGAATGAAATCAGGGCTCCAGCCCTGCATCGGGTGTGGCCGGAAGCGAGTGTGCGCACGAGTGGGCAGTCCGTGTTCGTCGAAAGTTTGGGGAATGCCACTCGACAGCAGCGCCGAATTGTCGGGCTCGCAGACGATGATCCGCGTTTCCGGGCGCTCGCGCTTGAGTACTCGCGCCACACCGGCCAGCGTTCCGCCGGTCCCGGTGCCGGTGACCCAGTAATCGAGTGGACGGTCCTGGAACGCCGCGAGGATTTCGAGTGCTGTCGTGCGGGCATGGACATCGGCGTTGACGGGCGTCTCGAATTGCCGGCAGAGGAACCAGCCGTGCGCTCCGGCCAGCTCGACCGCCTTGGCGAGCATGCCGCTGCCGCGCTCGACGGCAGGGCTCAACACGACCTTGGCACCGAAGAAACGCATCAGCTTGCGGCGTTCGAGGCTGGCGTTCTCCGGCATTACGATGACGAGAGGATAGCCTTTCCGCGCGCAAACCATGGCAAGTCCGATGCCCGTGTTGCCGCTCGTCGCCTCGATCACCGTCTGGCCGGGCCGAAGTGCACCGGAACTCTCCGCTTCTTCGATGATCGCGGCGGCAAGACGGTCCTTGATCGAGCCACCAGGATTGAACGCCTCGATCTTGGCATAGAGCGAAGCGGCACCATTGTTGATGCGGGAAAGGCGGACGACCGGCGTGTCGCCGATCGTGTCGAGAATGCTGTCGTAGATACTGCTCATCTCAGCTGTCCTTGCCTGGTGATGACGGTGCTCCGCCCTCTTCGATCTCTGAGATTGGCAGGAAGGCCGTGGTTTGCAGCGTTCGAACCAACGTGGAATTAAGCCGAATTTCAACGTTTGAATCAGCGGCTCATCGCAGGATCCGCAAGGCGGCCGCATAATGGGACCTGCGCTCTTGCGCCGGATGATGCCGCCAACAGGCCCAGAACCACGAGATTGGCCGCGCCTGCGACAGATGCCACCAGGAAAGCGGGTCCATAGCTGCCGAAGGTGTCATAGACGAAACCGCCGAAATAACCGGCCACCCCCATGCCCAGCCAGGCGATCAGCATGACGATGCCGAGTGACTGGCCAAAGCATTCGGCTGGCGCAAACTGGCGCACGCAAAGGATCAGGCACGTCATGTTTCCGGCGAAGCCGAAGCCGAAAACCGCCGACAGCGCCAGCAGGCTCAGCTGCTGGTCCAGCGCGGGAAAAATCGCAACGCATGCCGTCTGAATAAACGACGCCAGGGCATAGGCGGCAAGATTGCTTGCCCGGTCGGCGAGGAGCCCGAACGCGATCCGCCCGACGGCGCCGAACAGCATGGCGGTCAGCAGGCTGAGCGATCCGACATCCGAAGACCCGCACACAGCCGTGACGAAGCTCGTGAGGTGCATCAGCGGGACGCCCATGCAGGCGCAGCAGAGGAAGGCTGCGGCAGATAGCAGCGTCACCGGGGAAAGGCGGCCACCTTGGAAACTTGGTTTCGCTGAAAAATGCACCGGTGCGATAACGGTCCGATCGACGGGCGGCGTCTGAACCGCTGGCATGGAGATCGCCAGCGCAGCCATCGTCGCCACAGCCATAATCGCGTATGCGAGGCGCCAGCCGACGCCGTCGATCAAGGCATTTGCGGCGTAGGGCATTATGCCTTGGCCTAGGGCTCCGCCTGCTGTGACGATCCCTATCGCCAAGCCGCGGCGGCGGTCGAACCAGAGTCCGGTCACTGCAAGTACCGGCGCGTACAGACAGGCAAAGCCTAGCCCGCCCAAAGCGAAGTTGGCCGCATAGATCTGCCGGAGCGAAGTGGCGGAGGAAAGCGCGGCGAGCGCGATCACCATGCCAGCTGAGCCGATGAATAGCAGGCTTTTGACATTCAGGCGGTCCGACAGCCGGCCCCAGAACAGCCCGCCCAACGCCATGCCGACGCTTGATAGCGTGTAGGCAAGGCTGATGTCGGCTCGCGACCAGCCAAACTCCGCCTCAAGCGGTCTGATGAAGACGGATGTGAGCGCCAGGCTGCCAAATCCGAACGCCATAGCGGTTGTGGCACCGGCCGCAGCCAACAGGCCGCGCAGCCGTATCGCGCTGTCCCGAACCTCCCTGCCTCCAGTTGGTGATACCTGACGATTCGACATGTTTCTGCCCTCGAAGGACCTCTTCGAAGCTGTCATCGGCCAGCGGTATGGAAGCAGGCGTGTGCGTCAGCGTGGAAACTCCAACGCGGGCCGTGGAAACGCCCCGCCTAAACTTGCAGCCTCCTCTCGGTGAACGGCGGATCAGGGAGATCTTATGATCATCGCCAGCGCCACCATGACGGACTGGTTGACGCCGAGCATGATCTCGGGACCGGCCAGCGGCAGTTGAACGCGAAAGAAGACAGGGTCTGTATATGGCCAGTCGGCAACTATCCGTCGGAGCAGCTGACCCTTTAGCTAACCTCCCGTGCCGGGTCGGCTGCCAGCGCCAGGGAATCCGCGACGTGCTCGAGGTGCTCCTCGCTCAAGATGCTGGTCGCGACGCGCACGGCGCTGGTCTTTCCGGTCGAAAACTTCGCCCCGGCATGGACCGCGATACCATGTGCAGCCAGCGTGACCATCGCGTAAGGTTCCGAGGCAACGGGAATGAGGACGCTGAGCCCATGTCCGGCGTCGATCGCGACGTTGCGTTTCGCCAGTTCGCCGGCGAGCCGTTCGCGACGGCCGCGGTATACCTCCTTCGCCTGCTCCACCAGGGCGGCCGTGGCCGGGTTTTGCAGCAGCCAGGCGGTGGCCGCCTGCAGGATGCGGCTGGTCCATCCCGAGCTGAAGCTGCGGTAGGACTGGATCTGCTCGACGATCGTCGCCGATCCGGACAGCACGGCGAGCCGCAGGTCCGGGCCATGGGTCTTGGAATAGGATAGGATATGGACGACGCGATCGGGAAAACGCCGGCCAAGCGAAATGCGCGGCGCCGAGGCAATATCGCCGACGCCGTCATCTTCGACAATCAGCACGTCGGTGCCGGCGAGCAGGTCGCCGATGACTTCCAGCCGCGCCGACGACATGCAGGCGCCGGTAACCGAATGGACGCGCGGCTGGAACAGGAACGCGACGGGCCGCTGCCGCAGAGCGTTGGCAAGTGCATCCGGCAAGGGACCGTCGCTGTCGCAGTCTACCGGGATGATCGGCACGTCGAGATCCTCGAGGATGTCGAGCAGGCGAAGCGCCGTTGGGTTCTCGATGGCCACCGGCGCCCCCGGCGGGACCAGCGCATGCAGCAAGGTGTAGATGGCGTTGTAACCGCCATTGGTGGCCAGGAACGCGCCGGGATCGTACGGCCATGACGGGCGCACTGCGGCCTCCAGCTCGGGCAGGATGCGCACCCGCTCGTAGCTGTTGAGCTTTTCGGCGCGCGCACCATGCGCCAGCGCGATGTCGAGCGGCGGCAAGAGCCTCACATCGGGCTCCGCGATCGCCAGGTTCAGAACATCCTGTCCGTAATTGCCGCCGCTCATGTGGCGCTCGGGCCGGGCGGCAAAGCGGTTGCCCATGATCCAGGTGCCGTTGCGTCCGCGGCCGCCGATGATCTTGTAGCGCCGCAACTCGCTCCACGCCTGCGAGACCGTCGCCGGGCTGACGCCAAGCACATAGGCCAGATCGCGCACCGGCGGAAGCTTTGCGCCGACAGGCAGCGCGCCGCTTCTGATCAGCGCACTGGTCTCGCGCGCGATGCCGCGCATCGTGCGGTCGCCAAGGCGATCAGCGAACCATCCTGCATCGAAATCCATCGGCACCCGCGACCATTAAAGCTAATGTTCAATAACATAATAACATTTGATCGGCCAAAAATAAACATTTACCAATCGCCGGTCAAACATAGCGTTGAAGTTCATGCCGATGCCCGTTTCCATCACTGTAGCCACCCGCGATTGGGACTATCTCACCCCTTTGGTGCTGGGTGACGTCACTTCGAGCCGCTTGTCGGTGAAGGTTGATCGCGTCGCCACGCTCATTCCGGACCTCGGTACCGATCCGAACTACGATGCGGCGGAGGTCTCATTCAGCCGTTATGTGTCGGCCATGGCTTCGGGCGTCGATACGGTGGTTGGATTACCGTGCTTCATCATGCGCGGCTTTCGCCATCGCTGCATCATAACGGTCGAGACCAGCCCGCTGGAACGGCTTTCCGACCTTGCCGGCAAACGCATCGGCGTGACCGGCTGGCGCGATTCCGGTAACACATGGACGCGCGCAGCACTTCGCCGGGAAGGCGTCGGCGTCGAGGATGCCTATTGGTTCGCCGGCAGGCTGACATCGGGGCACCCGATCGCCGACCGCCTCGACGGATTCGGCAGGCCGGGGCGCATCGAAGCAGCACCAGGCGAGCGCCCGATGATGGAGCTGCTGTCGCAAGGCGAGCTCGACGCCGTTTTCACGCCCTTCATGCCGGACGGCTTTTTCGGCCCGGCTTCCGGCTTCCGGCAAGTGCTGCGCGATTTTCGCGCGGCCGAACGCGCCTATTTCGCCGACGTCGGTTATGTCCCGGGCATGCATCTGGTCGCCGTCAAGGCCGCCCTGGTCAGGGAGCACCCCTGGCTGCCGCAGGAACTCGCCAGGCTGATCGACGAAAGCCAGCGCGTCTGGACGGGCAAGCGCCGAAAATATGCCGACACCTCGCCCTGGATCCTCGAGGAGCTGCTCCACACGGGACGCGACCTGCCTGCCTCCTGGAACGCTAGCGGCCTGCCCGCCAACCAGCGCATGATCGAGGATTTCGTCACCGAGCTCCATGCCCAGGGCATTCTGGCGGAACCGATTTCCGCCGAAGCCTTGTTTCCTTTCGAGGCCAGATCGCGGGCCACCGCAGCCTGACAACGCACAACGAAGAACACGAAGGAGAATGCCATGAGGACAATCAGCTTCATATTCGCCTCGCTCGTCACCATGCTGGCGCAGGCCAGCTTTGCCCAGGATATCCAGAAGCAATCGGTGAACGAGGATTTGCGGGCCCGGCTGCCGGAAGAGATCCGCGCGGCGGGAAAGATCACAGCCGTCAACAACGGCTCATTCCCGCCCTATGAGATCGTCACCGGCACCGAACTGTCGGGGGCGACCAGGGACATTTCCGACGCCATCGGCCAGCTGCTCGGCGTCGAGATCGATCATGCCTCGGTCGCCGGCCTGCCGGCTTTGCTGAGCGGCATCAATGCCGGCCGTTATCAGTTCGCGATGGGGCCTGTCGGCGACTATCCCGACCGCCAGAAATCCACGACTTCATCGATTGGGTGCGCGAATACGTCGTCTTCGCCGTCGAGAAGGGCAACCCGCAAGGCATCACCTCGCTCGACACCGCGTGCGGCAAGCGCATCGCCGTCATGTCGGGTGGCTCGGCCGAAAAGGTCATCAAGCAGCAGGCGCAGAAATGCACCGAGGGCGACAAGCCGGCCGTCGAGGTGCAATCCTTCACCGACCAGCCGAGCTCGATACTGGCCGTCCGGTCGAAACGCTCCGACGCATTCTTCTCCTCGCAGGCGCCGCTGACCTATTTCGTCGAGCAGGCGAAGGGCCAGCTGGAACTCGCCGGTGTCGGCCAGGCCAACGGCTTTAAGGACATCTACCAAGGCGCCGTCGTAAAGAAGGGTTCGCCGCTGGGCGGCGTGCTGCTCGACGCCTTCAAGATCCTGATGAAGAACGGCACCTACGCCGCGGTCATGAAGAAGTGGGGCCTCGAGAAGAACATGATCGACGCGCCAGGCATCAACCAGGGCCAGTAGAGGCTGCCATGACCGACGCCACCGCTGCCTACGCGGCCGGGCTGCCGCGACGTCCCGACGACGCGCTGCGCGACGTCAAACGAGCCCACAGGCCGTTTCCGCTCGTCCGGCTGGCGCTCTGGGCGTTCACCGTCGCCGTGGCGGCCGGCTTCGCCTATATCGTTGCGGTCAACCCGAATTTCGGCTGGCCGGTGGTCGCCCAGTATTTCTTCGATCCGACGGTCATGCAGGGGCTTTCCGTAACGCTCGGCCTGACGGTCGTGGCGATGATCCTGGGTATCGTGCTCGGCCTGCTGCTCGCCATCGCGCGCATGTCGAACGACAGGCTGGCATCCCTTCTCTCCGGCCTGTTCATCTGGTTCTTCCGGGGAACGCCGCTGCTGGTGCAATTGATCCTGTGGTACAACCTTTCGACGCTGTTTCCGCGCATTTCCATTGGCTTCGCCAGTTGGAACACCAACGACCTGATCACGCCTTTGACGGCCGCCGTTCTTGGTCTGGCGCTGAACGAGGCCGCCTACATGGCCGAGATCATCCGTGGCGGGCTGCTGTCGGTGGACAAGGGACAGGCCGAAACGGCTGAAGCCTTCGGCATGACCCGCGCCCGGTCCTTGCGGCGCATCATCATCCCGCAGGCGATGCGGTCGATCGTGCCGCCGACCGGCAATCAGCTGATCAGCATGATCAAGGCGACGTCGCTTGTCAGCGTCATCGCCATGGCCGACCTGCTCTACTCGGTACAGTCGATCTACAACCGCACCTTCGAAATCGTTCCGCTGCTGATGGTTGCAGTGCTGTGGTACCTGCTGATCACCTCGGTCCTCAATGTCGCGCAAGGCGCGATCGAACGCCACTACAGCCGCGGCGACCGCGGCGCGCGCGACAAGACCGCGACCGCCACCCTGGAGGCCGCCAATGAGCGCGCATGACACGCCCCTGGTCCGGGCGCGCAACGTTCACAAGGCGTTCGGCCCGCTCGAGGTGCTGAAGGGCATTGATCTGGACGTCGCGCCTGGCGAGGTGGTGGTCATTCTCGGACCGTCCGGCTCCGGAAAGTCGACCTTCCTGCGATGCATCAATCATCTCGAGGCGATCGACCAAGGGTCGATCGAGGTGGACGGCGAGCAGATCGGTTACCGGTTGCACGACGGCCGCCTCGACAAGCTTTCCGACCGCGCGATCGCCGCGCAGCGGCGCAAGATCGGCATGGTGTTCCAGCAGTTCAATCTCTATCCGCACATGACGACGCTGCAGAACGTCATCGAGGCTCCGGTCGGCGTTCACCGGGAGAACCGCAAGGAGGCGATCGGCTACGCCCGCGAACTGCTGACCCGTGTCGGTCTTGCCGACAAGATCGACGCTTATCCGCGCCAGCTTTCAGGCGGCCAGCAGCAGCGCGTCGCCATCGCCCGTGCGCTCGCCATCCGCCCGAAATTGATGCTCTTCGACGAGCCGACGTCGGCGCTCGATCCGGAGCTGGTCGGCGAGGTGCTCGCCACCATGCGCGATCTCGCCAGGCAGGGCTTGACCATGATCGTGGTCACGCATGAGATCGGGTTCGCCCGCGAAGCAGCGGATCGGGTGGTGTTCATGGACGACGGTAATGTGATCGAGGCCGGGCCTCCGGACGAGGTTCTCGCTAAACCCAGGCACCCGCGCACGCGGGCTTTCCTGAGTCGTTTCATCTAAAAGCAAAACCGGCGCGGCACCTGCTCGGCCGGCAAAGGACCTCCCATGCCAAAGACCTCCAACCAGTTCGCCGACATTTCCGACTTCGCCGACAAGGCCGCCGAGCTTGCAGCGGCCCGCCAGCACCTGCACGCGCATCCCGAGCTTTCATTCCAGGAGCAAGAAACGGCTGCATACGTTGCCGAACGGCTCGAAAGCTGGGGCTATGAGGTGACGCGCAATGTCGGCGGGCTCGGGGTCGTCGGCCGTCTGCGCCAGGGCAGCGGCCGCAGCATCGCCATCCGTGCCGACATGGACGCCCTGCCGATCACCGAAGCGACCAATCTCCCTTATGCCAGCCAGGCCAGCGGCAAGATGCACGCCTGCGGTCATGACGGCCACACCACGATGCTGCTCGGCGCCGCCGAATACCTGGCGCGCACACGGCATTTCAACGGCACGGTGAACCTTATCTTCCAGCCGGCCGAGGAAGCCGGCAAGGGAAGCGGGGCGCAGGCGATGATCGCCGACGGCCTGTTCGAGCGCTTTCCCTGCGATGCGATATTCGGGCTGCACAACCACCCGGGCGCGCCGACGGGTTCGTTCCTGATGCGCGCCGGGCCGCTGATGGCGGCGAGCGATACCGTCACCATCAGGATCGCCGGGCGTGGCGGCCACGCCTCGCGTCCGCACCTGACGGTCGACCCGATCGTCGCTGCCGCCAACATCGTCATGACCCTGCAGACGGTTGTGTCGCGCAACGTCAACCCGATCGAGACAGCTGTCGTCACCGTCGGCACGATTCACGGAGGCACGGCCTCCAACGTCATCCCGGAACACGCCGAAATCACGCTGAGCGTCCGCTCCTTCTCGGCCGAGATCCGCGACACGCTCGAGCAGCGTATTCGCAATATCGCAGCACTTGTGGCGCAGGCGCATGGCGCAACAGTCGAGATCGATTACGAGCGCGGCTACCCGGTGGTGGTCAATTCCGAGCGCGAGACGTCCTTTGCGACAGACATCGCTGTCGAACTCGTCGGTCAGGACAAGGTGTCCGTCTGCCCGTTGATCCCCGGCAGCGAAGATTTTTCTTATTTCCTCGAACACAAACCCGGTTGCTTCCTGCGCCTCGGAAACGGCGAGGATTCAGCCATCCTGCACAGCTCGAAATATGATTTCAACGACGGCAATCTGACCGTCGGCGCAGCGCTCTGGGCTCGATTGACCGAGAGATTCCTGGCCGCTTGACCCATACCTGCGGCTGGGATTGTCGATCGGCCGGTCGAGCATTATTGGGGCGACCGGCCGCGCGACGATGCTCAACGAATTCTCACGCATTCCCCCTCTTCGAATGCGATAAGAGCTTCGCTTTCAGACAAACAAAAAGTCACTCGTCGTCAGCGGGCTTGTAAAGTTTGCGAGAGTAACTTGATCGACTCCTGCGGTAATGATGGTGTCGGTTCCACTTTGCGCAATTGTGAGATCATCGAACGATTGCACGCCCTCCACGCCACTAAACACGATGGTGTCGCCTTGGGTCTGGCTGAAGTCGTAGATGGTGTTTTGGGTTCCGACCGTCATTGAACCATCGTCCTTGAATATGAATTGATCTCTGCCGCCCTGAGCCAGTTCGCTCAGTTGCCCGTCACCCCACATGTCGTTGATGACGGTGCAGCCGGGTGCCGCGCTCCCGGCGTACAGGGTATCGTTTCCGCCCAGAGCCGAACCGGACATCTGCAGAGCGTCGCCGCACAAGAAGTTACGGACTTGGCCGCTTTCGCTGTTCTGGCCGCCGGTAAGAATATCGTTGCCGCCCGTGGCGGACTCCGACATAGCGAATGCGTCGCCGTACAACTCGTTTAGAACATCAGGAAAGGCGCTTTTGTCCCCGCCGGTCAGGGTGTCATTGCCGCCCACAGCGCTGCCGAGCATCGTGACAGCGTCGCCATACCCCAAATTATGGGTGCCGTGCAGCACGGCCACATCATCGCCCCCAAGCGCATGGTCGAACATACTGCCGCCCGCGTCGCCGTAGAAAGTTATCTCCGAGCCACCCGCGCTCGTGAAGTTGTCGTTGCCGCCCGCGGCAAAACCGGAAAGATCGCCGCCCGCATCGCCATAAAGAGTTTTGCTCGGGATCGCCCCACCCAGGTCTGTGTAACGGTCGTCGCCGCCCTGAGCATGGCCCGACATGTTGCCGCCGGCATCACCGAAGAAAGTGTTGGTGGAAAAGAAGGCGCCCGTGAAGGTGTCGTTGCCACCCTTACTGTAGTCCGACATATCGCCGCCGGCATCACCGTAGAAAGTGTTGTTGGAGTCGGTCCTGCTCGTGAAACTGTCGTCGCCGCCCTGCGCATTGCCGGACATGTTGCTGCCGGCGTCACCGAAGAAAGTGTTGGTGGCCTGCCTGGAGCCCTGGAAGGTGTCGTTGCCGCCCCTGCTGTGATCCGACATTTCGCCGCCCGCATCACCGTAGAAGGTGTGGTCAGCTCCTTGTTTAGTTTGGGTCAGGAAAGTGTCGTCACCGCCTTGAGCAAAGCCGAACATGTTGCCGCCGGCGTCACCGTAGAACGTGTTGTCTACCCGTCGACCCACTTCACTGCTGAAGGTATCGTTGCCGCCCTTGCTGTGGTCAGACATGTCGCCGCCGGCGTCGCCGTAAAAAGTGTTGAAGGAGTCGCCCTCGGCCCTAAAACTGTCGCCGCCGCCCTGGGCGTGACCGAACATGTTGCCGCCGGCATCACCGTAGAAAGTGTAGGTGCCTAGCGAGGCGCCCGTGAAAGTGTCGTTGCCGCCCTTGCTGTGGTCCGACATATCGTCGCCAGCATCACCGTAGGCAGTAGTGGTTGTGGAGATTGGCAGCGCCGTGAAGGTGTCGTTGCCGCCCTTAGAAAAATCGAACATGCTGCCGCCAGCATCGCCGATTAAGATAGCTGTAGCCAGGTCGCTAGTGAGGATGTCATCGGTACCCCATTGATGATCCACCAGATCGCCGGGAGTAAAAGGAACGCGTGTAGACATTATCCGCTCTCCTGTTGAGCCTACCCGTCCCATGACAGCCGTACGATGTGAGGCAAAAACGAGCAATAATCCCGAATGGCTATGTCTTTAGGCGTAGGGATCGGTGCCTCGTTAACGGCGCGCTTGGCGGCAGCTTCCTGAGGCCGTCCTATTCCGGACTATCCCAGCCTTGCCCGAGCCTTCGCCGTCCAGGCGTTGAACAGCCGGTCTGCGACGATGCCGATGAAGGCGATGGCGAGGCCGGCGACGATGCCGCGACCGGAATCGGCCTTGGACAGGGCGATGAACACCTCCTGGCCGAGATCGCGCGTGCCGACCATGGCGCAGATGATGATCATCGCCAGCGCCATCAGGATGGTCTGGTTGACGCCGAGCATAATCTCGGGCAACGCCAGCGGCAGCTGCACGCGAAAGAAGGTCTGGCGCCTGGTGCAGCCCGAAACCTTCGCCGCCTCGATCAGCGCCGGCGGCACCTGTCGAATGCCGTGATTGGTATAGCGGATCGCCGGCACCACGGCGAACGCGACGGTGGCGATCATCGCGGTGACGTCGCCGACCCTGAACAGCATGACCACCGGAATGATGAAGCAGAACGACGGCAGCACCTGCAGCGTGTCGATGACCGGCGTGACGATCTTTTCGAAGCGGTCGCTGCGCGATGCCATCAGCCCGATCGGGATGCCGATCAGGCAGGCGATAAAGGCCGAGATGCCGCACAAATAGACCGTCGCCATGGTCTTTTCCCAAAGTCCGGTGGCGGCGCAGAACGCTGTCAATGCCGCGACCAGGGCGGCGAGGCGCAAGCCGCCGAGCTGGTAGCCGGCAAGGCCGAGGAGACACACCGCGCCCAGCCACGGAAAGCCCTCGCAGAAGGCGCGCACCGGGTTGAGCACATTGAGGATAAGCGCCACGCGGAACGCTTCGATCGTGTCGAAGAAGTTGATGGTGATCCAGTTCACCGCCGCCTTCCACAAAGGCGCGGTGGTGAAGGTGATCGCTTTCGGCACCGCGGCGAACGCCGGCACGAACAGGCCGAGCAGCGTGGCGACGGCGAGGATGGCAACGGCCAGCGTCAGATTGGGATAGCGCCGCCAGAAACTCGTGCTGGCCTGATGGCGGACATTGCCCTTGGCGTGATTGTGCGCGATCGCCTGGCTCAGCCGGTCGAGTGCAATTGCCAGTGCGACGATGGCGAGGCCAGCTTCCATCGCCTCGCCGACCTTGAGCGCGCGCAACGCCAAAAGCACGTCATAGCCGAGCCCACCGGCACCGATCATCGAGGCGATGATCACCATATTGAGCGCCAGCATGATGACCTGGTTGACGCCGACCATCAATGTCGGCCGCGCCGACGGCAACAGCACCCGCCACAGCTTTTGCCGTGCCGTGCAGCCGGCCATCTCGCTGAAATCGTCGATCTCCGACGGCACCCGCGACAGGCCGAGCATCGTCGCCCGCACCATTGGCGGCGTCGCGAAAATTGCCGTCGCGATCATTGCCGAGACCGGGCTGTTGCCGAACAGAAGCAGCATCGGGATCAGATAGGCGAAGGTCGGGATCGTCTGCATCAGATCGAGGGCAGGGGAGATCAACAACCTCTCCGCCCAAGGCTTGCGCCATGCCCAGATGCCGGCGAACAGCCCGGTGACAATGCAAAACGGCACGGCGATCGAGATCAAGCCCAGCGTCAACATGGCGCTGGTCCACTGCCCGAACAGCGCGATGTAGAGAAAACAGCCGCCGGCCAGCGCACCCAGCTTCCAGCCGCCGGCGGCGCGTCCGGCAAGGTAGGCGGCAGCGCAGACGCCGACCCAGGACAGGCGCGGCAAGACGATCATATCCGCGCCATGGCCGATCTTGAAATTCTTGGCCAGAAGACCGAGCGCGAAATCGAGCGGCACGCCGAGCACCGCGGTGATCGAGCGGGTCAGCCAGGAGAAGTTCGACTTCACCCAGTTCATCAGCGCACCGACCCAGTCTGCGACAGGAACGATCGCGCCGGCCGGGTAATTGACCGCCCAGGGCAGGCTTTCCTGCAGCAGGAAGACGATAAGCACGGCGGCGAGCGCGCAGGCCCAGATCGCCAGCCAGGTTTGAACCGGCCGGGGCCTCGCTGCGCTGCCGCTTGCCGTGACCGTCATGCGCCAGCCCCACGACGTTCTATGCCGGCGAGAAGATCGATCACTGCCTGCGGCGTGACTAAGCCGATCGGCTTGCCGGTGCCGTTGACCACCGCGAAGGGCTTGCCGGCAGAGACGATATCAGCCGAAAAACTTGATATCTTGGCATCCGGCGCGACCGTGCCGCCGTACTCGGCGCCGTCGCAGGCGCGCATCAGGCTGCGCGCCGATATCACCTTGGCGCGATCGACATCGCGGGTGAATTCGGCGACATAGTCGGTCGCCGGATTGACCACCAGCTCTTCCGGCGTGCCGATCTGGATGACCTCGCCGTCCTTCATGATGGCGATCCGGTCGGCCAGCCGGATGGCCTCGTCGAAATCATGGGTAATGAAGACGATGGTCTTGTGCAGCATGGTCTGCAGCCGCATCAGCTCGTCCTGCATCTCACGGCGGATCAGCGGATCGAGGGCCGAGAACGGCTCGTCGAGGAACCAGATTTCCGGCTTTGTGGCGAGGCTGCGGGCGATGCCGACGCGCTGCTGCTGGCCGCCGGAAAGCTCGCGCGGATAGAAATGCTCGCGACCGCGCAAGCCGACCAGCTCGATCACTTCCCGCGCGCGCGCCTCGCGCGTCGGCCGGTCCTGCCCCTGGATGCCGAGGGGGAAGGCAATGTTCTCCAGTACGTTGAGATGCGGCAGCAAGGCAAAATTCTGGAACACCATGCCCATGCGGTGGCGTCGCAGCTCGATCAGCGCGGCATCGGAAATCTTGAGCAGGTCCTTGCCTTCAAACTCGACCTTGCCGTGGGTCGGCTCGATCAGCCGCGACATGCAGCGCACCAGCGTCGACTTGCCTGACCCCGAAAGTCCCATGATGATGAAGATCTCGCCCTGGCGGATTTCGAGATCGACGGCGCGCACCGCGCCAACCAGTCCGGCAGCGGCGATGTCCGCCAGGCTGGCCTTGCCGTCGCGCCGGCGGATGAAATCGGCCGCGTCCGCCCCGAACAGCTTCCAGACATTGCGACAGGCAAGCTTTATCGGGCGGGCGTCGTTGCCCGCTTTCGCCGCCTGTTCAATCGTATCGGTCATGCGATCGTCCTTCTGGAACACGGGATCGAGACCCGGCCACGGATGGCCGGGTCGTCGGATTTCCAGTCAGACGGTCACTCGGCCCAGGCTTTCCAGTCGGCTTCGTGGGCGGCGATCCAGGCGGCGGCGACGTCTTCCGGCGTCTTGCCTTCGAGATCGATCTCGCCGCTCATCTTGTTGAGCTCGTCGGTGTCGACCGTGTAGTTTTTCGCGACCTTGTAGGCGACAGGCCATTTGTCCTTCATGCCGGCCCAGGAATATTTCCAGATCTCGCCATGCGGCTTGCCGCAGTCATATTTCGCGTCGGGGTTCACACCCCATTTCGGGTCGGTGTAGCACTCTGTCGTATAGTCAGGGAATTCGACCCATTCGCCCTTGTATTTGGCCGGCGCCCAATGCGGCGAATAGATCCACAGCATGATCGGCGCCTTGCGCTGATAGGCCGAGTCCAGTTCGGCGAACATCGCCGCATCGGTTCCGGCATGGATGACGGTGAAGGGCAGTTTCAGCGCCTCGACGCGTTCGTCGTCAAAACCTTCCCATGTCACCGGGCCGCCGAGATAGCGCCCCTTCGGTGTGGTTTCGGCCGTCGAAAAGGCCTCGGCGCATTTCGGATCTTTCAGCGCTTCCCAGTTCGGCAGGCCGGGGCATTTCTCTTTCATATATTCGGGAAACCACCATTCTTCCTTGGCCTTGGGTCCGAGCTTGCCGAGGCGTTCGGTCTGGCCCGTCGCGTCCGAGGCCTTCATCGCCTCGCCGGCCGTCGTGTCCCAGAATTCCAAGCCGACATCGATGTCGCCATTGGTCAGGCCGGTGGTCAGGCTGGAGAGATAGTCGGCGGTCGGATACTCGACGGTATAGCCGAGCTTTTCGAGGATGCCGCCGAGGATCTTGGCGTTCAGATTGACGCTGGTCCAATCGAACAGTGCGATCTTGATCGGGTCGTTGGATTCCGGCGCTGCCGCATAGGCCGAAGATGTCAGTGCGGCTGCGGCAAGTGTTAAGGCTCCCATTGAGAAATTCGAAATCATGCTCCGAAGTGACATGCTTGTTCTCCTGTCAAGCTCTGGTGGACGTTATCGTTAGTTCCCTTCTTGCGTCTTTTTGATTGTGTTGGAAAAGCTGGTCGTTGCGCAAGGCCGTAGGCGCCACAATGCTGCCGAAGCGGATGCCGGCGCAAAAACGGGGGTGGTGCCCAAATTGGTGAAGATGTGGCGGGACCGGCCGCGTCATGACTGCCGAAGGATTGCTGCCAAGGCAGTCATCCACGGATCGATCGCCGGTCTTGAGGGGCAAACCATCAAAGTCCCATGATCTCGGCTGTTGGCTCAGCAACTCGCCCAGAGCCACTTTCATGGGATGAAATTATATATACCAACGTTCACGTCGCGCAACGATTAACGCCGGTGCCAATTTCACGGCCCGTCTTTTGGATGGACCCGTAGATGAGTTTGAAAAAAGCCAAGGTTGCCGGTCATCCCGTATGCGAGCCGCGAGGACAGGGTACCGATACAATGCAGCAGACCAAAATGCCTTACTTCTTCGCCAACCGCGGGATCGCCGCCGGCTTGTGACCTTTCAACACCAGATCATATCCGAGGCTTTCATGACCTCTTCCTTGAACAGACTGCGAATTGCCGTGCTCTTTGGCGGACGTTCCGCCGAACATGACGTTTCGGTGCTTTCAGCAACCAATGTCATGCGTGCGCTGCTGTCCGCCAAATACGATGCCCTCCCAATCTTCGTCACGAGCGAAGGACAGTGGCTGCTGAGCAGCTTCCAGGATGGTACGCTCGCAAAACCTGCGGCCGGCATGGAAGTTTGCCTGGTTCCGGGCGGGCGCGGACGGATGATGGCGATCCCGGCCGACGGCACGCCCTATGATCTGCCGAAGATCGACATCCTGTTTCCTGTCCTGCACGGCCCTCATGGCGAAGACGGCTCGGTACAGGGGGTGGCCGAGGTGGCTCGGGTGCCGCTCGCCGGCTGCGGCATCCTGGGTTCGGCAACCGCGCTGGACAAGGACATCGCCAAACGGCTCCTGGAAGCGGCGGGGCTGCCAATCGCGCGCTCAGTGACGATCCATGAAGGTGCGGCGCCCGCCCTCGCTGCACTGGAAAGCGAACTCGGCCTGCCGTTCTTCATCAAACCGGCGCGTCAGGGATCGTCTGTCGGCGTCGGAAAAGTCCATGCCAGCCAGGAATTCGATGGAGCGCTTGCTGAAGCCTTCCGGCACGATTGCAAGCTGTTGGCCGAGGAATTCATTCGTGGGCGCGAGATCGAATATAGCGTGTTGGAGGACCCGGCAGGCGACCTGTTCGTCTCGCGGCCAGGCGAGATCGTGCCGGCCGAAAGCCACGATTTCTACAGCTACGATGCCAAATACATCGACGAGAACGGCGCGGCACTTAAAGTGCCGGCCGAACTGCCGCCGGAGGTCGAGGCAGCCATGCGGGACGTGGCCGCAAGGGCTTTCAGAGCCGTCGGCTGTGACGGGATGGCGCGCGTCGACTTTTTCCTGACACCGGACATGCAATTCCTGGTCAATGAAATCAACACCATCCCCGGCTTCACCGATATCAGCATGTATTCCAAGGCAATGGCGGCGAGCGGCGTCAGCTATTCCGAAATCATCGACCGGCTCGTGGAGCATGGATTGGCACGGGCCGGCCGACCAGGCTGAACGCAGCGAAGCGGCTTTCATATCCGGTGGATGGTACGTTGGCCCGCGCCGCCGCTCACGACATGATCAGGCCGCCATCGACATTGATGGTCTGGCCGGTGATGTAGGCTGCATCGTCGCTGGCCAGAAAGCTGACCAGGCCGGAGACATCTTCGCCGCTGCCGGCGCGGCCCATCGGGATGTTCTTCACCCATTCGGCCATCAGCTCGCCGGGCTTGTAGTCGCCCATCAACTTGCCCCATGCGGCGTCGTTATAGGCCCACATATCGGTGTCGATGATGCCGGGGCAGATCGCGTTGACGGTGATCTTCTCCTTGGCCACTTCCTTGGCCAGGCTCTGGGTGACGCCGACGACGCCGAATTTCGAGGCCGCATAATGCGGCGTGTAGATAAAGCCCTGCCGCGCCTGGCCGGATGCGGTGTTGATCAGCCGGCCGCCATCGCCATGCTTGCGGATGCGCGCGATCGCCTCCTGGCAGCACAGGAACACGCCCTTGGTGTTGACCGCCATCACCTTGTCCCATTCGGCCTCGGTTATCGCCTCGATCCTGGCGATGGTGATGACACCGGCATTCTGCACGGAGATGTCGATGCGGCCGAATTGTTGCTCGGCCAGGTCATAAAGGGCGACGACCTCGTCCTTTTTGGTCACGTCCATGCGCAGCGATGCGACCCTGGCGCCCGCAGCCTTGAGATCGGCGGCGACCTCGTCGACGCGCGCGTCGATGGCGCTGACGACGACCGCGGCACCTTCCGCCGCGAAGCGCCTGGCCATTGCCGCACCAATGCCGCCGCTGGCGCCGGTGATGACCGCCGTTTTTCCCTGGAATCGCATCTGCATTTTTTCTCCTACCAGCAGACGAAGCCGCCATCGACGATCAGGTCGATGCCGGTGACGAAACTCGAGGCGCGGCTGGCCAGGAACACGGTCGGGCCGACCATCTCCTCCGGCGCCGCCATGCGGCCCATCGGCGTGTCGCGCTCGAAGATTTTGACCTGGTCGGCGACCTCCGGCCGCTTGTTCATCGGCGTCAGCGTGTAGCCGGGGCTGACGACATTGACGCGCAGGCCGCGATCGGCCCATTCCATGGCGAGGCTCTTCGACATGTGGATCACCGCGGCCTTCGACGAATTGTAATGCGCCTGGGTCAGGCCGCGATTGACGATCGAGCCCGACATCGACGCGATGTTGATGATCGAGCCATTGCGCCGCGTCAGCATGGCGCGGGCCTCGGCCTGGCAGGACAGGAACACGCCGCTGACATTGACGTCATAGAGCTTCTGCCATTTCTCCAGCGACAGCATCTCTGCCGGTTCAGCTCCGGCGACGCCGGCATTATTGACGGCGATGGTCAACGCGCCGAGTTCCATCTCCGTACGCTCGATCGCGGCCGCGAGATCGGCCTCTGAAGTCACCGTGCCGTTCAGCACCAGCGCCTTGCGGCCGAGTGCCGTGATCCGGTGCGCGGTCTCCTCCAGCCCGCCTTTCGAGGCGTGGCCGAAGCAGGCTATGTCGGCGCCGGCCTCGGCCAGCCCAATGGCGATTGCCTGCCCGATGCCGCTGCCGGCGCCTGTCACAAGTGCCACGTCACCATGAAGGTCGAATAATTTCATCGTCGGTCCCTCTGCTCCAACCGCCGTCCTCCGGAAATAAAGGGGCGCCAACTCTGTTGCTGGCGCCCCGCGCGGTCTGGTGCCCGGGAGGATACCACCTGCTGCGCTTTGTTTCGATGGGCTGTTCCTAGCTCGTGGCGAGTTCCATCACGGCGATATTGCTTGCTTCGCTGCGGTCGAGAATGCCGCGTTGCCGGCCGCGGCTCACCACCAGCACGCGATGCGACAGGCCGAGAACTTCCTCGAGGTCGGAGCTCACCACCACCACCGCCATGCCGGAGCGGGCAAGGTCGGCGATGACATCATAGATCGCGGCGCGTGCACCGACGTCGATGCCGCGCGTCGGCTCGTCCAGGATGAATACCTTGGGCGGGCGCGACACCCATTTGGCGATGATCACTTTCTGCTGGTTGCCGCCGGAAAGCTTGCTGACCGCCTGGTTCGGCCGGCCCTTGACGCCGAGCCGGCGAATGCCGGCCTCGGCGAATTTCTGCACCGCCTTCGGGAACACCCAGCCATTCGGCGCGACATGGTCGAAATTGCCGATCGCCAGGTTCTCGCCGATCGTCTGGTCGAGCACCACGCCCTGCGCCTTGCGGTCTTCCGGTACCAGGACGACGCCGGCCTTGATCGCCGCCGCCGGGCCATTGAGATGCACCGGCTTGCCGGCGACGCGCACCGATCCCGATGAGATCGGATCGGCACCGGCGATCGCCCGCACCAGCTCCGTGCGTCCGGCGCCGATCAGCCCGGCAATGCCGAGGATTTCGCCGGCCCGCACTGAAAAGCTGACATTTTGAAAGCTGCGTTCCGGCGAGGACAGGTTCTCGACCTCGAGCAGCGTGTCGTTGCCCGGCGCCGATACCGTAGGGAACATCCGCTCGACACTGCGGCCGACCATTTGCTCGACGACAGTGCGCACCGGAATGTCGGCGCGCTCGTGCCGGGCGACGATGCGCCCGTCGCGCATCACCACCACGCGATCGGCGATCTGGGCGATCTCGTCCAGCCGGTGGCTGATATAGATGAAGGACATGCCTTCCGCCTTGAGCTTGCGGATCTGCTGGAACAGGAGCTCCGTTTCCTCGCCGCCAAGGGCTGCGGTTGGTTCGTCGAAGATCAGCAGCTCGGCATTGAGCGTCAGCGCCTTGGCGATCTCGACCTGCTGCTGGGCGGCGATACGCAGCGTGCGCACCTTGCGCTCGGGCGAGACATCGAGGCCGAGGCGCTTCAACTGGGCCGATGCCCGCGCATTCATTGCCGCGCGGTCGATGCGGCCGCCACGCATCGGCAGGCGCCCGACATAGACGTTTTCGGCGACCGACAGATCGGGCAAGAGCTTCAGCTCCTGGTGGATCATGCCGATGCCGACGTCGATCGCCGCGGCAGGATTGGCGGGGGAATAAGCGTTCCCCCGCCAGGTGATGGTGCCGGCATCGGGTTTCGTCGACCCGGCGATGATGTTCGAGACAGTCGACTTGCCGGCGCCGTTTTCGCCAAGCAGCGCCACGACCTCGCCCGGCCGCACCTCGAAGCTCGCATCGGCCAGGACCTGCACCGGCCCGTAGCTTTTGCAGAGGCCGCTGACGACGAGCCCGTTATGGGGGCTGTGCGTGTGGCGAGGATCGGTGGACATCGTTGCGCTCGTCGATTGCCGGACTGGTCTCAATCAGGGATGCTTGGCGATGAACTGCTCGACATTGTCCTTGGTGGTCAGCGTCGCATCCTGCAGCTGTTCGGCGGGAATGGTCTCGCCGGCCACCAGCTTGATTGCTGCATCGACGGCGAGCCGGCCCATGCCCTGGGTCTGCTGCGTCGCGGTCACGTCGAAGACGCCGTCCTTCAGTGCCTTGAGCGCCGCCACGTCGCCGTCGAAGCCGGCAACCCAGACCTTGTGGCCGGGATTGGCGACCTTGACGGCCTGCGCCGCACCGAGCGCCAGCGCGTCGGCCTGGCCGATGACGATCGACACGTCGGGGTGCGACTGCAACAGATCCTGCGTCAGCTTGAAGCCTTCGTCCTGGTGCCAGCCTTCGCTCCACAATTCGCCGACAACCTTGATGTCGGGATAGCCTTTCAGCGCTTCGCCGCAGCCCTTCGAGCGGTCGACCTCGGGCGTCGTGCCCTTCTGGCCGTGGATGATGATCAACTCGCCCTTGCCGCCGGCCTGCTTGGCGATGTAGTCGCAAACCGCCTTGGCCGATGCCACGCTGTTGGTGGCGATGAAGGTGTCGCCGGGCGCGCCGTCGGCGTTGCGGTCGACATTGATGACTGGGATGCCGGCAGCCTTGGCGGTCTTGGTCGGCACGGTGGCGGCGGTGGCGCCGGCCGGAATGTAGATCAGCGCGTCGATGTTTTGCGTGATCAGGTCCTGTACCTGGCTGACCTGGGTCGCCGAATCGCCCTTGGCATCGACGGTAACGACCTCTATGCCCTTTTCCTTGCCGTAGGCTTCGACGGACTGCTTGATCTGATTGAAGAAGTCGGCCTGCAGATTGGCGACGGCGAGGCCGAGCTTTTTGGCCTCCTTGGCCGAGGCCATGTCGGACAGGCCAAGCAGCGGGATGACGGCCGCGGCGGCAAGCAGCAATGAACGTTTGGTCAGCATGTTTATTCCTCCGTTGATGTTCAATCTGTCCTGCCCGCGCATCGCGGCGCCCCTTGGCCGAACAACTCCCAGTTTCGGATCACCGATCCGTTTTCGCCCGAATATCGGGGCGAATCTCATTGAGCCCAATTCTTCATTGTGCCCCATTCTTCATTGTGCTCGGCGCCGCCACGTGTCGGTGGCCACCGCCAGCGCGATCACCACGCCGATAACCACTTGCTGGATGAAGGGCGAGACACCGAGCAGGTTCAGCCCGTTGCGCAGCACGCCGATGATGAGGACGCCGATGGCTGTGCCGCCGATCGAACCGACGCCGCCCGACAGGCTGGCGCCGCCGATCACCACCGCCGCGATGGTGTCGAGTTCGTAGCCAAGGCCGGAGCTCGGCTGGACGGAATCGAGCCGGGCGGCAAGCACGATGCCGGCGAGACCGGCCAGCACGGCGCAGATCGCATAGACCCAGTTGGTCAGCGACTTGACTGGTATGCCGGACAGCCGGGCGACTTCGGCGCTGCCGCCGATCGCGTACAGGCTACGGCCGGTAGCGCGATAATTCAGGAAGATCGCGAAAATGACGGCAAGCACGATCATCAGCCCGACGGTGACCGAGAGGAATCCGAAATGGCGGATTATCGACAGGCTGGTGAACCAGTCGGGAAATCCGACGATCTGCGAGCCGTCGGTGATCATGTTGGCGAGGCCGCGCGCCACCGACATCATCGCCAACGTGGCGATGAAGGGCGGCAGCTTGGTGACCGTCACCAGCAGGCCCGAAACCAGCCCGCAAAGGCCGGCGACGACGAGGGCTGCGGCGATGCCGGCCGGCAGGCCGAGATTGAGATAGTCCGGATGGGCGACGAAGCCCATCACCATGGAAGCCAGCGCCAGTACCGAGCCGACGGACAGGTCGATGCCGCCGATCAGGATGACCAGCGTCATGCCGATCGCCATGATGCCGAGCACGGTGACCTGGTCGAGAACGTTGAGGATGTTGCGGACAGTCAGGAAGGTGTCGGTGGTTAGCGAGAGCGCCACGCACAGCAGAACCAGCCCGATCAGCGGGCCCATGGTTCCGGCAAAGACAGCCGAAAACCTTGCGCCCGCCGTAGCCTGCGCGCCAGAGCCTGCCTTCAACTCGCCTGCCTTCAAATTGCTTGCGTCGTTGCTCACAGCCACTTTGTCTCCTCCACAGCAATCCGGCGCTGCATCACCGGGCCACTTTGTTCACCAGGCCCCTCCCTGTGAACAATTTATCTTTAACATGCAATTTTGTTCAGCTAAACTGTTCGTCGGAAAATTGTCAAGACCTGCCCGCTTCATTCGAGCACGGTTTGCGCTGTTCGCCGGTTTGCCTTACGCAATGTCTCGGAAATCTTGGGCATTTCGAAGTCGCCGGATTGGAATATCATGAGCAGAGCCGGCGACTGCGGCAAGGCAAACAGATGACGATCATAGAGAACGAAAGAGCCTCGCGCTTCCCCGACGCCGAACTCAAGGCCCGCGCCGCCTGGCACTATTATGTCGAGGGTCTTACGCAGGAGCGGATTTCCGAAATTCTCGGCGTCGGCCGCATCAAGGTGCATCGCATTCTCTCGGCCGCCCGCGAAGAGGGTGTCGTCCAGTTCCGCATCCGCGACAGCGTTGTCGAATGCGTGATCCTGGAGGAAAGCCTCAAGCAGCGCTTCGGGCTCAGCCAGGCTGTTGTGGTACCGTCGGCGGCCGACCGAAGCAACGCGCCGCTGATGATCGGCCACGCCGCCGCCGCCTACCTGGCCGACCATGTGAACGCCGGCGATGTCATCGCGCTGGGCTGGGGGCGGACGCTGAAATTCGCCATCAATGAATTGCCACGGCGGCCGATCGCCAGGACAACGGTGGTTTCGATGCTTGGCGGCCTCACCCATGCACAGCCGCTCAACCCGACCGAAAGCGCCTGGGATTTCGCCGAGAAGATCGGTGCGGAGTGTTTCCTGCTGCCGGTGCCGGTCTATGCCGACAGGCCGGAGCAGCGCGATGCTTTCATGAGCCAGCGCAGCGTTCAGGATGTTGTTTTCCGCGCGCGCCGGGCAAACATCGCCGTGCTCAGCGTCGGCTCGTTTTCCAGCGACAGCCCGATCGCCAATTACGGCTTCATCAAGCCAAGTGAACTCGAGGAACTGCAGGCGGCCGGTGCCGTCGGCGATATTCTGTGTCATTTCATCGACGCCGAGGGCCGCCCGGTCGACCACGAGGTCAACCGCCGCGTCTGTGCCTATCCGCTGCAGGATCTGTCGGATATTCCTAGCATAATCCTGGTTTCGGGAGGGCAGGAAAAGATTGCCATCATGCGGGCGGCGCTGGCCAACACCAAGGTATCGGTTCTGATCACCGACGAGGATGCGGCCAAGGGGCTGCTCAACCGCTAGATTTCGTCGAGAGCGCCGAGGCGGGTGTGGATGTCGCGCGTCGCCTGATAAAGGTCGCGGTAGATTTCCTTGCGGCTGCGATAGGCGGCGACAAGCCCGTCGACCGGATCGACATGCCTGGTGGGAGCGGCAGCCATTACCTCTGCTGCGGCTTCCGGCGAGGCAAACCAGCCGACAGCCGCTGCCGCCAGCATGGCAGCGCCGAGTGCGGCGGCTTCGTTGACCGGCGAAACCGAGAGCGGCCGCTCGAGCACGCTTGCCATGATCTGCATTAGCAGCGCGCAATTGGTGCCGCCGCCGGCGGCAATCATCGCCGCCGGTCCGCCGGCCTGGGCTTCCATGGCCTCGGTGGCGACGGCCTGCTCGAAGGCGATGCCTTCCAGGACAGCGCGGAAGAGATGCTCCGGCCGGTGATCGAGCGACAGGCCGACAATGGCGCCGCGCGCCGCACCGTCCCAATACGGGCTCATGACGCCGGCCCAATAGGGCATGACGAGCAGGCCCTCGCTGCCCGCGGCAACATCCAGCGCCACTTTCTCCAGCGCTGCCGCCGAGGGCGAACCGGTGGTTCGCACGATCCAGTCGACCAGCTGCATGCCCGATCGCAGCACGGTCTCCAGCATGAATCCGGAGCCGGTCGGCGAGACCAGCGTGCGAAAGGCGTCCGAGGTTTTCACCTTGCCGGAATAGCAGCCGCTGACCACGCCGGAGCCGAGCGAGAGATAGCTCTTGCCCTCGCCGTAGACGCCCATGCCGAGGCCCATCGCCTGGCCGTCCCCAGCGCCGGCAACGACCGGCGTGCCGGCCCTCAGGCCGGTCAGCTGCGCTATGCTTGCGGAAAGACTGCCGCAGACCACGCCCGGCGCGACCAGCTCGGGCAATTGCTCCATTTGCAGTCCGGCGGCCGCAACGAGGCGGGGATGCCAGGTACCTTTCTCGACGTCGAGCAGCCCGAGCGGATCCGCACTTGCGGTGCTGGTGACCAATCGCCCGGTCAGCCGCTGGACGAAGAAACCGTGCACGTCGACCAGTGCCGCTGCCTGGCGAAGCACTTGCGGCTGGTGCTCGGCAAGCCAGGCAATGGCGTAGAGCGCCGGCGTCGGGTCCGGGGGCTTGCCGCTCCAGTCGCGGATCGCCTCGCGGCCGAGTTCGGCCGAAAGCCTGATAACCTGCGGCCGGGCGCGTTCGTCGAGCCACAGGATCGCCGGCATGAGTGCTTTGCCGGCGCTGTCCACCAGCGTGAAGGTCTCTCGCTGGTGAGCGATGCAGATCGCCGCCACCCGCGTAGCGCCGACCGCCTCGGTGACCTGCTTCAATGCGCCAAGCAGCGCCGTCCACCACTGTTCGGCGTCCTGCTCGAAATGGCCGGGCTTCGGATTTGAAAGCGGGTACGGCTCGCGCGCCTGGAACAGCTCCTCGCCGTCGCGCGCGAAGGCAATCGCCTTCACGGCCGTGGTCGAGGCGTCGATCCCGATTACGACATCGTCCATCAGGCGGAGATCCAGCGGGGTCAGGCTGCGTTTGTAACGAACCGTCCGTCCGACTGGTCGAGACGGCGGCGGATCTGGGTTATCACCATCGAATCGTCGGGTACACAATTTTCATAGGTCAGGAAGTCGCCGGTCTTGAGCGGCTTGACCACCTTGGCGCGTTCGGCAAGGCCGAGCGGCAGGGCGCCGCGGGCGCGCGCATCCCCCCAGGTCATGGCGAAGCCGCGATAGTCGTTCTCGCCGATCATGCCGAGCGACTGGCCAACGCCAAGATCGCTCTTGGCGACCGCCACCGCCTCGGCCACAGGATGGTCGAGCGGCTCCATGTCGGCCCGCTTGTAGACCACGGCGCGCGCCGCCGACAGCGGCACTTCCAGGCTGGTCAGATGATAGGGCCGGAAGATCGTGAAATAGGGGCCCTTGCCGACCTTGAGGTCGATCATGCGCTCCAGCACACGCGGATGCCGGGTCTCGATGATGCAGAACACGCCGGGCGCCACTCCCTTGCCGATCGAGTAATCGACCACGCCCTTGCGATGCAGCACGCCGCCATCCTCGCGCGGGCAAAGCACGCTGGCCAACTCCTCCAGCGTCGCGGTCGGGCCGTGCATGCCCGGCACGTCGGGCACCAGGCCGGTCGCATTGGCGATCGCCACCATCTCGATCGCCGTCTTCGAGCCGTCGACGAATTCGACCAGCATGCGCGCATTCATGTTGCGCTCGGCCGCCTCCTTCTCGTAGTCGGCCGGCATGGCGTCGATCTTCAGCGGATTGTTCTTGCCCTTGCCGGCGGCGATGATGTTGAAGCCGAGGCTTTTGGCAAAGCCGATGATCTCCAGCGTGCAGGCGGGCTCGTCGCCGGCGGCACCGGTATAGACGACGCCGGCCTTGCGTGCCTCCTCCTTGAGGAAGCGGCCGATGGTGATGTCGGCCTCGACATTGAGCATGACGATATGCTTGCCGTTCTTCATCACTTCGAGCGCAAACAGCGTGCCGATATTGGGATTACCCGTTGCGTCGATGATGACGTCGATCCGGCCGGCCGCCGCCAGCGCATGCAAATCTTCGGTCACCGCGATCTTGCCGGCCTCGATGGCGCGGTCGATCGCGGCCGCATTGCCGGCATGGACGATGTCGGAACGGTCATGGCCAGCGAGCAGCGCCGCGTCGATCGCTGCCTGCGGCCTGACTTCGGAAATGGCGCCGATCCGCATGCCCGGCATCAGCGCGACCTGGACGACGATGTCGGTGCCCATCTGTCCGGCGCCGGCAAGCCCGATGGTGATCGGCCCCTGCTGTTCAGCGCGCTGCAGAAGTTCCGCTGCAAATTGCGGATGGGACATGTCGCTTCCTCCAGTTCCTGACGCGCCGCAGCGTCCAAATCAACGGTTTGAACATTTCTATTTGCAAATGAAAAATATTTCAACCGGCAATTGGGCATTGTCGCTCTGCAATCGGCCGAAGACGATTGGAGGAGCGGTCATCCACACGGCCGTGCCTCCGCAGTCAGAAGGACGCGGCATATTCAGGTTGATTGGGTGCAGCCTTGTTGTAGCTCAGCTGCCGATTTCGAAGAAGGGCGCACCAAGCAGGCCGGGAACGACATCGATGCCGAGGCCCGGCCCATCCGGAATGCCCATACGGCTTCCCGAAACCGGCGGCATGTTGGATGCGGTGCGCACCGTCACCCATTCGTGGAAGGCGATGGCGTGCAGCCGGCGCTCCTCCGGCGTCGACAGCGACAGATGCGCCATGGCCGATGTGTCGATCTCGGCGCCGCCAGTGTCTTCGACCGTGATCATGAAGCCGAGGTCGACGGCAAGGTCGCGGATCTGGCGCGTTTTGGTGACGCCGCCGAGGCGCGAGATCTTCAGCGTCAGCCCGTCGGCCGCGCCCTTGCGGTGGATGTCGAGCATATCGTCCAACGAGGCGACGGATTCGTCGAGCACCATCGGCTTGTCGAGCGAGCGGCGCACCGACAGGCATTCGTCGATCGTCGTGCAGGGCTGCTCGAACGTGTAGTCGATGGTGCGCGTCGCATCCACGAACTGGCGCGCCTCGTAAGGGGTCCAGCCGGCATTGGCGTCGCAGAAGATGACGGTGCCCTTCGGCACCGCGGCGGCAACGGCTGTGACGCGTTCGATGTCGTCATGGACGTTGCCGCCGACCTTGACCTGCAGCCGTTGAAATCCTTTCCCGACGATGTGCTTGGCAAGTGCGGCCATCGCGTCGACCGTGCCGTGGGTGACGACCTTGTAGAGTTCCGCCGTCTCGCTCTCGCGGCCGCCAAGCAACGTGACCAGCGGCACGTCGGCGGCGCGCGCCGCGAGATCCGAGCATGCCATGTCGAGCGCCGACTTGATGTAGGGATGGCCCTTGAACACCGTGTCCATCAACCTGTTGATACTGGCAAGCCCGCGTGGGTCATGGCCAATGAGATGCGGCGCGATCTCGACGACGCCGGCGCGAGTACCCGCAGCGAAGGCAGGCGAATAGAAATTGCCAAGCGGCGCCATCTCGCCCCAGCCGGTGAGCCCGCTATCGGCGGTGACGGCGACGATCACCGCGTCGAACGCATCGGCGACACGCCCCTTGGACATGCGGTAGGGCCCGTCCACGAAGGGCTGCACGACATGGTAGGCCTTGATGGTTTTGATCTGCACGTTTTCTGTCCGTTGTCTGTGTTCCGGGATGTCCGTCAAATTTGTCGGGCTCAGCCGCCTTTAGGTCGGCCGGCACGATCGGCGCCGGCGCCCTTTGAGCCGCGCTGTTCCAGCCCGCGCGCATAGGCGAGCAGTTCTTCGAAATCCAGGTCGATATGGTCCTTGGCGTGGCGCTGTGCGGCGCGCATGTCGCTGCCCTTGAGCAGCCGTACATAGGTCTCGTGAGCATCTACGGCAGGCACCGGCTCGTTGCGCGCCCGCTGGTGCAGCGCGAAATACATCTGCAGCCGGCTGGTCAGCCGCTGCCAGGTTTCCAGCAGCACCGAATTGTCGGCCCATTCGTGGATCAGGCCATGCAGTTGCAGCGCTGTTTCGATCTGCCGCGTCGTGTCCAGGCCGCGCGTCGCCTGCTTCACCGCCGCATGGCGCCGGTCAAGCTCGTCGAAGAAGCGCTGGTCGCGAAGCGGCCAGGTCCGCTCGATGGCGAACTCGTCGAGCACCTTGTTGAGCGAATAGGCGTCGTCGATGTCCTTGGCGGTGACGTTGATGACGAAGGTTCCGGCGTAGGGGATGCTGGTCAGGATGCCTTCCTGCACCAGCTCGCGCATTGCCTCGCGCAGCGGCGCGCGGCTCACCCGCATCTGCTCGGAAATCCTGAGTTCGTTGAGCTTCTGTCCCGGTTCCAGCCGGCCGGTCAGGATCGCCCGCCGGAGCAGCCCCACGATCTCGGCCCTGCGTGTCGTATCCGCGATCGGACTGAAATCCAGCTTTGCCATTCGGCTGCTCCAGGGAACCGAAAGCAAGACAAGCAGATTGTCGACAATCTTACAAGAGCTGGATTCTCGATCCTGGAGACATTGGCGCCCTTCCGGCCTCGGCCAGCCTGACCATGCAAGCCGACCAGGTCCCGGCCGCTGAGCGTCAGCTGGCTTCTCGCAGCGGGAAACAACCTGGTGCGTAGCCTTCGCAATGTCCATTGACGACTGGGAAGGTTTGTGTCACTAGCAGTGACATGAATTCACAAACGATGACTCAGAAATACGAGAGCCCGCTGCGGGCAGAGCAGGCGCAGGCCACGCGCGAGCGCATCCTCGCGTCCATTCGAACGATTCTGGAGCAAAATCCGTACAGCCTCCTTGGCTTCGATGAGGTTGCCGAGGTTTCGGGCGTAAACCGACGGACCATCTTCCGCCATTTCCCGACGAAGGAAGCGCTTTTGGAAGCCTTTTGGGCCAGCACCAATGCCTCTCTGGGAGTGCGGTTCTGGCCTGAGCGGGAGCAGGATCTGATCGATCTTCCTCCCGACCTTTTCGCCTCGTTGGACGCAATCGAAGGCGTAGTCAGAGCCTCGCATGCGAGCGCTACCGGGCGCGAGATGCGCCTGCAAGCCAATGGTGAGCGGCAACGTGCCTTTCAGAGCAGCCTTTCGCAAGTCGCAAACGGAATGGACCCGAAGGCGGCGCGCCAGCTTGAGGCCGTGATCCAGCTCCTGTTCAGCGCCACTGCCTGGCAGACGATGAAAGACTACTGGGGTCTTACCGGCCGTGAGGCCGGAGAGGCAGCCGCCTGGGCAATTCGCGCCTTGCTCAATGCGGCAAAATCGCAGCAAGGCGCTGTTCGAAAGGAAAAAGCAAGTGACTTGGCATAAGACCAAAGCGACGGTCCATCCGGCCGATTCGGTTCAAGGCTTCTGGGTAATGGGCGATCAGGTCGCTGTCCGGGCAAAGCTCGCTGGGACGGCACTCAACGTGATCGACGTCACGGTACCTCCTGGAAGCGGCACGCCGCCCCACACGCATCCTTCCGCGGAAATTTTCCGCATTCTCGAGGGCACCCTCACGATATGGACAATGATCGATGGGGTCGCGCAAGAATATGAGGTGGAACCCGGTGATGTCGTCACCATTCCGGGCAACGCGCCCCATGGCTATCGCAATGCTGGTCCCGTGCCGGTTATTTTCATGGCGATCGTCGACGACGAGATGATCGCATTCTTCGAAGAGGCTGCATCCAAGGACGCGCCCTCCGGCCCGCCGACCGCTGGCATGATTAACCGCGTGATCGAGCTTACCGGACGCCACGGGATCCGGATCCTGCAGGCGGCCTGACCGGCGAAACCGTTGCGCCAGGATTTGACCTGGAAGACGGTGCCTTATGCCGCCTAAATCCAGCAGTCCATCCATCCAGGTCGAAGCGGGCGTTCGCGCGAGTGATACGTGTAGCCGCGACAAGCCGTCGGCTGGATGGATGTCTCGTTTGCTGATCCACAAACTGCCTTCACAGTTGGAGAGCGCCTCTATGCTGCCATCGTCGCCAGAGCCGCCGTTCGCACTACGGCTTGAATCGGCCGTGTCGAAAACATCAGCAAAAACGGCGCCCTTGGCGTGGGAGCCGAGGGCGCCGCGGGACCGGAACCTGATGGGGGTTATCAGGTGGCCGGTTTCTCGGGCAGCGGCGAGATCGGCATTCCCGGGCCGATCTTCTGCAGATTGCCGGTAATCACCCGGTCGCCTTCGGCCACACCGCTCAAGATGGCGACCTGATCGCCATTGGTCGGTCCGAGCGAAACGATACGCTGGTCGACCGTGTTGTCCTTGCCGACGACATAGAGGTATTTGCCGAGCTGGCCTGAGCCGAGTGCCGTCTGCGGTACCATCAGCGCATCGGGCTGCTCTTTGACGTGCAGCCGGACGCGGACATATTGGCCGGGCAGCAGCGTGAACTTGCCGTTGCCGACCGTCGCCCGTGCCGTGATCGTGCCGGTCGATCGATCGATCGTGTTGTCCATGAAGGTAAGATCGCCCTTCTGGCGCGGTTCCGTTTCACCGGGAAGCAGGACGTCGACACTGATCGGTCCCGCGGCGCGGGCCTCCTCGATCTGTGTCAGGTCCGTTTCGCTCGGATTGAAGGTGACGTAGATCGGATCGAGCTGCACCAGCGAATTGAGCACCGTGCCGGCGACGCTGACCAGCGTTCCAACAGATGCTTGGCTGCGTCCGATGCGTCCCGCGAACGGGGCACGGATTTCGGTGTAGCTCAAATTGAGCTCGGCGGTCCGCAAGGCGGCCTGGTTCACGGCGAGCGAGGCCTGAGCCTCACGCAAGGTGCTGGTGCGCTGGTCGAACACGTCCTTGGCGAGATAGCCGCTCTTGGCGAGTTCGCTGCCGCGCCCGAGATTGGAGCGCGCATAGTCGAGCGTCGCCGTGTCGCGCTGGATAAGCGCCTTCGCCTGCTCGAGGGCAGCCTGGAAATCCTCAGGGGCGATCTTGTAGAGAAGGTCGCCCTTCGCAACGTCGCTGCCGTCGGTAGCGACCTGCTCCTGCAGATAACCCGGCACGCGCGCCTGCAGCGTGATGCTGCGGATCGGCTCCACCCGGGCGGCGTAGTCGAGATAGATCGGGATCGTCTTCTTGACGACGCTCACCACCGGCACCGGCATGACAAAAGCTTCCGGCTTGGGTGTCGCCGCCCCGGCTGTGCCGGCGTTGAGGCTGAGGCTGCCCATGTCGAGCAGGTGAACGCTCGCCACCGAAATCGCCCCAAGGGCGACGGCCGTTCCCAGCGCGATTTTCCATTTACGCATGATCAATTCTCCAGTCCTATTCGGCCGCTTCGGCCAATGGCTCGAAGGCGGGTTCGGCAGTTGGTTGTTCGGTCGCTTCGGAAACCGGTTCGCTCTCGCTGCGGCGCTCGCGCAGCTGCTCGATCACCGCATAGAAGACCGGCACGAACACCAGCGACAGGATCGTCGCCGCGACCATGCCGCCAAAGACGGTGGTGCCGATCGACTGCCGGCTTGCGGCACCCGCACCCGTGGCGAACATCAGCGGCAGCACGCCGAGGATGAAGGCGAAGGCGGTCATCAGGATCGGTCGCAGCCGAAGCCGCGCCGCTTCCATCGCGGCGTCGACGATGCTGAGGCCTTCTTCGCGCCGGCGCCGGGCAAACTCGACGATCAGAATCGCGTTCTTGGCCGCCAGTCCGATCAGCATGACGAAGCCTATCTGCGAATAGACGTCGATCTGCATGCCGCGCAGCCACAGCACGACGAATGCACCGAACAGTGCGAGCGGCACCGCCAGCAGCACCATGAACGGCATCGCCCAGCTCTCATATTGCGCGGCGAGGATCAGGAAGACGAAGACGATCGCGAGACCAAAGACGACGGATGCGATCGATCCCGCCTTGAGCTCCTGATAGGTGATGCCGGTCCATTCGTAGCCGAAATCTCTCGGCAATGCCGTGGCAGCGGCACGTTCCATCGCCGCCACCGCCTGGCCGGACGAAAAGCCGGGGGCGGCGCCGCCATTGATCAGGGCCGACGCATTGTTGTTGTAGTGCGGCACGGTCTCGGGGCCGACGACGGGCACAAGCTTGCCCAGCGTGCTCAGCGGCACCATGCCACCCGACGCATTGCGGACATAGAGCCGCGATATGTCGGCCGGACCGGCGCGAGAGTCCTTGTCGGCCTGTATCGTCACCCGGAAGGTGCGGCCGAACAGGTTGAAATCGTTCACATAGAGCGAGCCGAGATAGATCTGCAGCGTATTGAACACGTCCGGCAGGTTGAGCCCGAGCAGCTTCGCCTTGGCGCGATCGAGATCGTAGTTGAACTGCGGCGTCGAGGTCGAGAACGACGAGAACAATTGCTGTGGGTTGAGCTCGGGCTGCTTGCGCGCCTCGGCAATCACGGCTTGCGTCGCATCGTTGAGCGCCACGCTGCCGCGGCCGGTCAGGTCCTCGACCTGGAACTCGAAGCCCCCGGTGGTGCCAATGCCTGGGATCGACGGCGGGTCGAAGCTCAGCGCAAAAGCCTCTGGAATTTGCAGCAGCTTGTTGCGCACGTCGGCGACGAGCTTAGACGCGCTCTGATCGGGGCCGCGTTCGTCCCATGGCTTCAGGATAGCGAATTCGACCGCCGAATTCGACTGCGCGGCACTGGTCAGGAAGTTCAAGCCGCTGATCGAGCCGACGATGTCGACGCCGGGCGTGTTCTGCAGGATGTCGCGTGCCTTTTGCGCCACCGCGTCGGTGCGTTCCAGCGAGGCCCCGTCGGGGAGCTGGATGACGACGAAGAAATAGCCCTGGTCCTCGACCGGAAGGAAGGTCGAGGGCAGGCGCTGCCAGACGAAATAGGTCGCGACAAGTCCGGCCGCGAACACGCCGAGCATGATCCAGCGCAGGCGGATGAGAATACGGACCCCATTCGCATAGGCATGCGCCAGCCGTTCGAAGCCCATGTTGAACCAGCGGAACAGCACGAACTGCGTTTCCGGCCGGTGGCGCAGGAAGGCGGCGCTGAGCGACGGGGTAAGCGTCAGCGAGACGAAGGCCGAGATGCCGAAGGAGATCGCCACCGTCAGGGCGAACTGGTTGTAGAGCCGGCCGGACACGCCCGGAATGAAGGCGACCGGCACGAACACCGCCATCAGCACGGCGGTCGTCGCGATGATCGGGCCGGTGACCTCCGCCATCGCGGTGCGCGTGGCAGCCAGAGGTTTGAGACCGGCCTCAAGTTGGCGTTCGACATTCTCGACGACGACGATGGCGTCGTCGACGACGAGGCCAATCGCCAGCACCATGCCGAGCAGGCTGAGCATGTTCAGTGAGAAGCCAAGCATATGCATGACGGCCAGCGTCGCCACCAGCGACACCGGAATTGCGATCGTCGGGATGATCGTGGTGCGCCAGCTTTGCAGGAAGATGAACACCACGGCGACGACCAGGACCAGCGCTTCGCCGAGCGTGATCAGCACGTCGTGCATTGAGGCCGAAACGAAACGTGTCGTATCGTAATGCATGGCGTAGCTGACGCCCTTCGGGAAACGGGCCGACAGCTCCTGCATCTTGTCCTTGACGCGCTGCTGCAGATCGAGCGCGTTGGAGCCCGGCATCTGGTAGACCGCGAGCACCACCGTCGGGTCCTTGCCGAAGAAGGCCGACGACGAATATTGCAGCGCGCCGAGCTCGATGCGCGCAACGTCGCGCAGCCTGACCAGCGAGCCGTTGGCGGTATTGGCCCGCACGACGATGTCGCCGAACTCCTTGGGATCGCTCAGCCTGCCGACGGCGTTGACCTGCATCTCGAAGGCGGTGCCGGCCGGAGCCGGCGACTGCCCGATCTTGCCGGCCGCCACCTGGACGTTCTGCTCGGCGACGGCGTTCTGCACGTCGACGGCAGTAATGCCGAGATTGGCTAGCTTGTCGGGGTCGAGCCAGATGCGCATCGAATAGCGCCGCTCACCGAAGATCTGCACGTCGCCGACGCCGGGCAGGCGCTTCAGCGGATCGACCACCTGCAAGTAGGCGAGGTTGCTCAGCGCGACCGGGTTGACGGAACCGTCTGGCGAGGTGAGGTCGACGATCAGGACGAAGTTCGGGTTCTGCTTCTTGATCGTCACGCCGCCCTGATTGACGATGGCCGGCAACGAGGAAGCCGCCTGCGAAACGCGGTTCTGGACGTCGACGGCCGCCGTGCTCAGATCGTAGCCGACGTCGAAGGTGATCGTGATCGTCGAGGAGCCGTCATTGGAGCTCGACGACGACATATAGGTCATCCCCTGGACGCCGTTGATCTGCTGTTCGAGCGGCGTCGTCACCGTGTCGGCGACGACCTGCGCGCTGGCGCCCGGGTAATGGGCGCTGACCACGACCTGGGGCGGCGTGATGTCGGGAAACTGCGAGACGGGCAGGAGGAAATAACAGATCCCTCCGGCGAGCACCATGATGATGGCGATCGCCGACGCAAAGATCGGACGATGAATGAAGAAGTTTACCATGATATGCATGCCTCGCCCGATGCTCTGGCCCGGCCAAACGCCCTGGCTACCCTGGAAAGCCGCCGGCTGCGTGTTGAGCCGGAATCTTCGAGAAAGCCGAAATCTTCAAGGCGGCGCGGCGCATTGCGGCGCTCGGCCTGTTCGTCCGCCAGCGCACGCAGCATCGCCTCGAAGGACCGCGGGTCGACGCGGTCGGCTTTCATCAGCATGCGGATCATCGGATCCCTTACGACTTCATCGATCGTCAGATCATTGCGCTGCGACATCGAAGCGGCTCCTGGTTTTTGGTGATCCGCGGCAAGCCGCGCATCTGGTGTTTTCTTGCTCGCCGGCCGAGGCCGTGAGGTGCGGTTCGTCCCCTTGCCGATCGGGGCGGGGCTGATGGCTGGCACTTGCGAGTTTGACATGATGCAATGCGGGTGTTACAGGTAAGTAACATCTCTAACGTTACAGACCGGTAACACCCTAGTCAAGAGGTGCACCGAGGGAATTTCGGGAAACGCAATCACGGAGGTTTTGATGACAGACGTTGTTGTGGAGCGTGTTCGCCCCCGGGACAGGATCCTGGAGACGGCACGGGACATGTTTCACAAGCATGGCATTCGCGGCGTCGGCATCGACGCCATCACCGAGGCCGCCGGCACAAACAAGATGACGCTCTACCGGCATTTCGAGTCCAAGGACGACCTGATCATCGAATGTCTGCGGGCGACTGCCTGCAGCGCCAACGCGATGTGGGAGAAGTTCGAGGCCGAGAATCCGGGCGACAAGCTGGCGCAGCTGCATGCCTGGGTCCGGATGGCGGCCGATTGCCTGATGTCGGATCGCCGCGGTTGCGACATGGCCAACGCCGCCATCGAGCTGAGCGAGGCCGATCATCCGGCAAGGCAAGTGATCAAGGAGCTCAAGGAAGCGCAGCGCGAGCGGCTGGTCTGGCTGTGTCGCGATGCCGGCATCGGCCAGGCCGAGCTTCTTGCGGACACGCTGTCGCTGTTGCTCGAGGGCGCCCGCGTCAGCCTGCAAAGCGTCGGCGCCGAGGGCCCGAGCGCGCAGTTCGTCCGCATGGCGGAAGGCCTGATCACGTCTTTCAGGGCCAGATAGTCTCGCAAGCGGCGAAACGATACGTGGCGTTTCGATTGCGGGCCGCGTCGCCGGGTGATGTCTCGTCCCATCGCGATGTGCCATCTCGCGTCTCCTGTGCCGATCCTCCGCACCATGGCCGGCGCGGCGTTGATCGCTGGTCGTGAGGCAGGATAGGGCCGCCGGCGAACCGGTGAGAGTGACAAGTGTGACAGGATTCTGCCCGACAAGCCGCGGCGGTCGCAGCGAAGCTCATCGATCCGCGGATCAGCAAACGTGTCCGGTGCTGTCCCGACCGCAAGCATTGGCCGCTATCCCGGAGCTGGAACAAAAAAAGCCCGCTGCCGGGAGGAGGTGGCAGCGGGCTCGATTTCGAATACGGCACGGGAGGAGGGGTACCGCACTCAGCGTCGGCATCGCATCTGGGAGAAGTAGATGGCCGACACCTGCAAAACTATCGATTGCCCAATGATTCGGCAACCACAAAAGTTGCATAGGTGATGTGCAGATTTGCGGTATCAACCGAATTTTAACGATCGAGGCCCGAGCGACCATCGCCTCGCGCGACATCACTGCACCGGGACATTTTCCTTGAAGATCAGGCGCGGCTCGATGAATTTCCGCGTCAGATAGGGCGCCGACGAGGCGATCGAGCCGAGCAGGCGAATGACCGACTGTTCGGCGATCAGCCGCGCATTCTGGTCGATGACGACGTCGAGCAGATCGTCGACGAGATAGCCGCGCGTCTCGCGCGTCAGATCATGGCAGATGAACACCGGCTTCGTCTGCGGCCTGACTTCGAGCAATGCTTTTGCCACGCCCGAGCGCCCGGCGCCGATACAATAGATGCCGAGCAGCTCCGGCGCGTTGTGCAGCGCCTTCATGGTCGCGGTATAACTGACCTCCGGCTCATCGTTGATCTCCACGGCGCTAGTGACGGTTAGGTTGGGGAACTCCTCGCCGAGCACGGAGCGAAAGCCCATCTCGCGTTCCTCATGGCCGCGGTAGGAGCGTGAACCGACGACCATCGCCAGATGGCCCTGGCGGCCGCCGAGGAACCGTCCCATCAGCAGCGCCGCCGTACGGCCGGCCACCCGGTTGTCAATGCCGACATAGGCCGAGCGGGGCGCGCCCGGAACATCGGACACAAGTGTGACCAGGCGGATGCCGGCCTCGACGATCTCGCGCAAGATGTTGCGCGTTCTCGGGTGATCGACGGCAATGACGCCGACACCGTTCGCCTTGAGCGAGAGGTTTTCGACGGCCGCCTGCAAGGCACTCGGCGAGATGCCGGCGAGCTTGTGGATGCGGCAGGAGGCGACCAGCGGCAGGCGCGCCGCATAATCCTCGATGTGCCTGGCCAGATCGGCCATGAAGGCATTGCTGCCTATCGGCAGGAAGAATTCGAGATGCGCCGGCCGCGAGGGCAACGCTACCTGGTCGACCACCGGCAGATAGCCGAGCTGCTTGGCCGCCTCCATCACGCGCTGCCGGTTGGCGGCACTGGCTCCCGCCCGGTTGTTGAGCACACGGTCGACCGTCGCGGTCGACAGGCCGCAGCTCCTGGCAATATCCGAAACGGTGGCTTTCATGTCGCAACCATGTGGCGATGCGATCCAGTGCCTCGACGATCAGGCCGACCTCCGGCTGCTCAGCCGGGCCGTTGCGTGCCCTCGACCAGCGCGTCATGGATCTCCTTGTCCGACATGCCGGTGATGACGCGTTCGACTTCGGCGACGCTGGTCTTCTTCGGGTCGATATCGTCGGCGACCACCTTGCCGCGGCGCATGACGACGATGCGGTCGACCACCTGGAAGACATGATGGATGTTGTGGGCGATGAAGATGCAGGAATGGCCGGAATCGCGGGCACTGCGCACGAAGCTCAGCACGCCTTGCGTTTCGGCGACGCCGAGATTGTTGGTCGGCTCGTCGAGGATGATGAGATCGCTGTCGAAATGCATGGCGCGCGCAATCGCCACCGCCTGCCGCTCGCCGCCGGAGAGCGAGCCGATCGGCGTCGTCGGCGGGATGTTCTTCGAGATGCCGACCTGCTTGAGCAGGTCGCGGGCAACCACGTTCATCGCCTCCTGGTCCATGCGGTTGAGGAAACGCGGCGGCTTGATCGGCTCGCGTCCGAGGAACAGGTTGCGGGCGATCGACAGCTGCGTCACCAGCGCGGAGTCCTGGTAGATCGTCTCGATGCCATGGGCGATGGCGTCGCTGGTGCTGCGCAGATTCACCTTCTTGCCGCGGATGAAGATGTCGCCGCTGGTCAGCGGGACCGCGCCCGACAGCACCTTGATCAGCGTCGACTTGCCGGCGCCGTTGTCGCCGAGCAGTCCAACGATCTCCCTTTCGTTGACATGGAAATTGGCATCAACCAGCGCCTGCACGCGGCCATAGGACTTGCGGATATTTTCCATGCGGACAAGCGGTTCGGCCATGGTTCAAGTCCCTGCCTGATGCCGGCGTTCCAGCCATGAATGGAGCGCCATCATGCCGAGGATGATGGCGCCGATGAAAATATTATAGGCAAGGCCGGGCACACCGATCAGCACGATGCCGTTGCGCATCACGCGCAGGATCAGGATACCGAGCACCGTGCCGATGATTGTGCCGCGCCCGCCGGTCAGCGCCGTGCCGCCGATCACCACCATGGCGATGACTTCGAGCTCGTAGCCGGTGCCGCTGTTGGGGTTGGCCGCAGAGGTGCGTAGCGAGGAGATGACGCCGGCAAGCGAGGCCAGGATCGACGACAGGATGAACAGGCCGATCTTGACGCCGCTGACATTGACGCCGCGCGCCCTTGCAGCACTCGGGTTGCCGCCGGCCGCCTGGATCCAGTTGCCTGTCCGGCTCTGCGTCAGAACGTAGCCGAGCACGATTGCGGCGGCGATGAACCAGAACAGCGACATGTAGATACGGAACGGCCCGATGAAGAAATCGCCGACCAGCGCTTCCGCCAGCCAGCTGCCCTCGGCGCTCCAGGTCCGCTGCGGAAACCCGTTGGTGACGAACAAAGCGGTGCCGCGCACCACCAGCAGCATGCCCAGCGTCACCAGGAAGGACGGGATCTTGAGTTGCGTCACGAAGCAGCCATTGACCAGTCCAATGAATGCAGCGACCACCAGCGAGATGACGAAGGCGGCTTCGAGCGAGGCGACGCCGCTGTTGAACAACGTCCACATCAGGACCGGCGAGAAACCGAACACCGAGCCGACCGAGAGGTCGAATTCGCCTGATGTCATCAACAGCGTCATCGCCAGCGCGATCAGCCCGAGCTCGACCGTGAAGGCCAGCGTGTTCGAGATGTTCTGCGGCGACAGGAAGTCGTGGTTGATGCCCCAGAACACGGCGATCTCGACGACGAGCAGCACAAACGGCCCGAACTCGGGCCGCGCGATCGAGCGTTGGATAAGAGAACGATTTTCCACCTTGGACCCGCGATAGGATTGGATTTGGCCGCGACCGCAACCGGCTTCGGCGGAATGATGAGACGGTCACGGCCGCCGAAGCGGCCGTGGCCAACTCGATCGCGGATTTATTTGCCGGACAGGATCTTGTCGTAGACCGCCGCGGTGTCCTTCTCGTAGAGCGCGCCGGTGATCACGTCGAAGCCAGGCGGGATACCGCTCGCCGCCATGTTGGCGAGCGAGAGCGCGACGTAGCTGGTCGCCTGCGGATCCTGCCATTGGCCGGCATTGACGTAGCCGTTCAGCACTTCCTGGGTGGTGTCGAGCGAGTTGCCCCAGCCGACGACCGGGATTTCGCCCGGCTTGACGCCGACCTGGTCGAACACCCGCTTGATCGAGCCGGTGACAAGGTCGCCGAGACCGATGACCGCCTTGACCTTGGCCCGGTTGGCGGTGAGGTAATCGACCATGCGGTTGATCACTTCGGCCTGGTCGAGCGTCGCTTCGGTGATTTCATAGGTGATGCCGAGCGGCTCGAAGACGCTCTTGATGCCTTCCTCTTCCTGGACGCCATAGGTGGCGCCGGGAATTTCGACCGGCATCCAGACGAAGTCGCCCTTCTTCACCAGGCCCTTGTCGACCAAATACTGCGCCCAATGCTTGCCGAAGGTGACGTTGTCGCCGCCGACATAGGCGTTGAAATCCGCCTTCGGGTCGGGCGTGTTGAAGTTGATGATCGGGATGTTCGCCGCCCGCGCTTCCTTGACGATCTCGACAAGGCTGCCCGGATCGGGGCTGGTCGTGGTGATGCCGTCGGCCTTGGCGGCGATTGCGGCGCGGACGGCTTCCTGTTGCGACGCCACGTCGCCATTGTGGAACGACGTGTTGACGGTGTTGCCGGTGTCCGTCGCCCATTGCTTGGCGCCGGCAAGGAAGTAGGTCCAGACCGGATCGGCCGGGCCGCCATGCGAAATCCAGTAGAACGTCTTGGCCTGTGCCGCGGCCGGAATGGCCAGCGCCACCACCAAGCCAAGTACAAGCAGTCTTAGCCTCGTCAGCATTTGATTTCCTCCCATTTGAACCGAACTCCTCCTCCGACGACGATCGCGGCCAAAGCCGTGCGCGGCCAAAAACCGTGGTCGCATTTGCCAGCGTCGACCTGGGCGCATTAGAGCATTCCCTTTTTCGACCGATGGCAAGCCTCCATCGCCAATGGACGTTGGCGCAAGGCACCACGCCATCAGCAATCCCATCAGATTGCATCAGTTTGGCTGATATTTTCCAGGCGGCCGACGATCGGCCTTGTGACCGTCATGCAATCCCGCGCGGCGGCGCGCCGAGCACGTATTGCTCTAGGTCGATAAGCGTCCCGGTCATCAGCCCGGAGGCGTCGCTGAGCAGGAACAGCGTTAGCTGGGCGACTTCGTCCATGGTCAGCAATCGACCAAGCGGCAGGCCGGCGGCGGCAATCTTTGCCCAGTTTTCGCCCTTGCCCAGCGTGCGCGCCTGCATCTCTTGTTCGGCCGGCGTCGCTACCCAGCCCATGTTGATGCCGTTGACGCGGATGCGATCGGAAAGATGTGCGTTGGCAATGTTTCTGGTCAGCGTCGAAAGCGCGCCCTTGGTTGCGGAATAGATGGCAAGGTCCGGCGCACCGCAATGCGCATTCACCGACAGTATGTTGACGATGGCGCCCGCCGCCCGCCGTGTCTTCATGTCGGCTACGGCCCCCTGCATGAGGAAAAACGGCGCGCGCGCATTGACGGAAAACAACCTGTCCCAGTCGTCGATTGTGCCAGTTTCCAGAGAGGCCCGGTCGGTGAGGGCCGCGGCGTTCACCAGACAATCGATGCGGCCGAGTCTTTTGATCGCTTCCGCCATGACAGCTGCAGGCGCGGCCGGATCTCCAAGGTCGGCCTGGATGAAGACGACGGGCCGGCTTGGTCGTGAAAGCTCTTCGGCGATGCGTCTGCCACGCTCGGCATTGCGGCCGACAATGGCGATCCCTTCGCCGCCGTCGGCTGAGGCCAGCCGGACGATGGTCTCACCAAGTCCTTGCGTTCCGCCGGTAACGACAAGGGTCTTGCCCTCAAGAGCGACGATCAATGGACTCTCCCGAATGCCGACGAGCAGGTAATTTCCAATCAGAGAATTCTAGAATATATCGGATGTAGGGTGGGGGACTAGATGAGGTCGGCCCTTGCGAGGTCACGCATCAGATGGCTGGCGCCGTAGGTCCAGTGTGGGCAGTCGGGCGACAGCCGCACGCGGTTGACCAAGGCGCCGAATTTCTCCGACGAGATGGTGACGATGTCGCCGACCTTGTGGGTAAAGCCCTTGCCTGTTTCGCCGCGATCCTTCGACGGCACGAACATGGTGCCGAGATAGAGCGCCAGCCCGTCCGGGTATTGGTGATGTGGCCCCATGGCGGCGGCGACCAACTCTTCCGGCGAGCGGCTGATCTCGGCCATCGAACTGGCGCCCTCCAGCGAGAACCCATCCTCGCCTTCGACTTTCAGGCGTACGATCGCCTGCTTCACGTCGCCAATGGAAAATGTCTCATCGAACAGCCGGATAAAGGGGCCAAGTGCTGCCGAAGCGTTATTGTCCTTGGCTTTGCCGAGCAGCAGCGCCGAGCGCCCCTCGACGTCGCGCAGATTGACGTCGTTGCCGATCGTCGCCCCGACAATCCTGCCGCTGCCGGCGGCAATCATGGCGATCTCCGGCTCCGGATTATTCCATGTCGAAACCGGATGCAGGCCGACATCGGCGCCGAAGCCGACCGAGGCCATCGGCTGGCATTTGGTGAAGATCTCGGCATCGGGGCCGATGCCGACTTCCAGATATTGCGACCAGGCGCCGCGCGCTATCAGCTTGGCCTTGATCTCCATCGCTTCCGGCGAGCCGGGCTTGAGCTTCGACAGATCGTGGCCGATCAGCCCGGCGATGTCGGCGCGAATGGCGTCGGCCTTTTCCGCCGAACCGCGCGCCTGCTCCTCGATCACCCGTTCGAGCAGGCTGACGACAAAGGTGACGCCAGATGCCTTGATCGCCTGCAGGTCGACGGGGGACAGCAGATACGGTTTCCCCGGATCGCGCGCTGTCTCGAAACTGTTAGCGGCAATGGCATCGAGCGGGCCGATCGGCCGCCCCTTGGCCGAGCGGACGTGCCCCGCCGGATCCGGCAATTCGCAAACGTCGCGCACGGTCGGCGCCACATTTGACGTGATGTCGAAGACCGTGCCGTCACGCACCGTGACCACCAGCGGATGGGAAGCATCGCTCGCCCGGGCGCGGCCCACGAAGAGGCCTTCGGCGGGCAAATGTGTGGCGTTCGTCATGGCTTACATTTCCTGTTGTCTTGTCCTTCGGCCGCGGCACTTTCAACAAATTCCCGCCAAAGGTCTATCCCGCTTGCAGGGCGAGCTTTGTCAATTCTTTCAAGCGGTCTTCGCATCGCTGGACCTTGATCGAGCCTGACGTGCGCCAACGGCGACGGAAAACGCTCTTTCAAAATAATGAAACCGTCGCTAGGGTTTTCACCTACTGAAATCTTCAGGTGACGCTTGCACTTACGGTTTTCCGATCCAATCTGGCAGAAGCCGCGGACAGCCACCGCGTTCCAGTCGCTTTTTCCAGCCGGCCAATGCGTCGATGTCGTTATCGTCGGCGGCGGCATTCTGGGTCTGTCAACGGCCTTGCACGCTGCCCGGCTCGGCCTTGCCGTCCAGGTGCTGGAGGCCGGCGAAATTGGCAATGGCGCATCCGGCCTGAACGGCGGTCAGGTCATTCCCGGCCTGAAATACGATCCGGACTGGCTGCTGGAGCATTTTGGTCTCGAACGCGGCGAAGCGCTCGTCAACTTTGCCGCCTCGACCGCTGACACCGTCTTCGAATTGATCCGCGACGAAAGACTGGCGGTGCCGTTCGTCCGCGATGGCTGGATCCAGGCCGCGCATACCGAGACCGCGCTGAAAGCGGCGGCGAACCGGGATCGGCAGTGGCGCGCCCGCGGCGCCGATGTCCGGCTGCTGAGCAGGACGGAGATCGCGACGATGACCGGCGCGCAAGGCTATCTCGGCGGCTGGCTCGATCGCCGCGCCGGTGTCATCGATCCGCTCGCCTACACGTCGGAACTGGCGCGCGTCGCTGCAGCGGCGGGCGTAAAGATCGCCGAGCGCCAGAACGTGATGCAGATCAGCAAGAATGCTGGCTTTTGGCACGTTTCTACGGAAAGCGGCGCCGAACTCCAGGCCAAGGCGGTCGTTCTGGCGACCAACGCCTATACCGGCGGCCTGCTCCCCGGCCTCGCCGAGACGATCGTGCCGCTGCATTCCTTCCAGATCGCGACAGCGCCGCTATCGTCCAATCTCGCGGCGGCGATCCTGCCGGAAGGGCAGGCGGTGTCGGATTCGCGCCGCATCCTCGTCTATTATCGCAAGAGTGCCGACGGCCGGCTGGTGCTCGGCGGGCGCGGCCGCATGGCTTTCCCGAACGGCCCGGCCGACTGGGCGCATCTGGAACGCGCGCTGCTGCGGCTTTATCCGGCGCTGTCAGACATTGCCATTGAAAAGCGGTGGTTCGGCCGGGTGGCAATGACGCCGGACCATCTCCCGCATATCCACGAGCCAGAGAAGGGCCTGCTGGCGGTCGTCGGTTGCCAGGGCCGCGGCATCGGCCTGATGACCGCGCTTGGCGAGCGCATCGCCTCCTACCTGTCGAGCGGCGACACCAGGCAATTGCCGTTCCCGGTCTCGCCGATCCGGCCATTCCCGTTTCATGCGTTTCGGCAGGTCGGCGTTGCCGCGACGATCGCCTGGTACCGGATGCTGGACGCCTTCGAACGCTGACGTTCATGCCCAAGCGTGAAACAGCTTGACAGCTTCACGAATATGAAAAAAGTTTAGTCGATTTCAAATTATGATGGGTAGTCGATGTCGACCATCGCCGCAACGCAGCCGCTGCCGGAAACCCGGTCTTCGCCGGGTTTTCGCTTCGCCATGCTGCTGCCCGGCGGGTTGGTCACCTTCTTGCTGATCCTTTTCGCCCTCGGCCTGGTGTTCTTTCTCGCCTTTCGCGGCAATGACGGCTCGCTGCTGGGGGCTGGTTTCACCCTTGCGAATTTCGTCACTGTGGCCACCGATCCGCTGTACTGGACGGTGACGCTGCGCTCGCTGGGCATCGCCGGCCTGGTGACGCTGGCAACCGTAGTCACCGCCTATCCCGTTGCCTACTATCTGGCTTTCCATGCCGGGCAGCGGCGCGGGCTGCTGCTGTTCCTGCTGACCCTGCCGTTCTGGACCAGCTATCTGCTGCGCGTCTTCGCCTGGAAGATCGTGCTTGCCTATAATGGCGTGCTGAACTCGGCGCTGATCGAAAGCGGCATCTGGTCGGAGCCGACATTGGCGTTCTTGAATACGCCGGCAGCGGTCGTCGTCACGCTCGCCCACGCTTATGCGCCGTTCGCTATCCTGCCCATCTATGTGGCGCTGGACACCATCCCGAAATCGCTGCTCGAGGCCGCTTCCGATCTCGGCGCAAAACCATTCACCAGCTTCCGCCGCATCGTGCTGCCCAATTCGATGCCGGGCGTGCTGGCGGCTGCTCTCGTCGTCTTCGTGCCGACCGTCGGCGATTATGTGACGCCGGCGCTGGTCGGCGGCCCTGCCAGTACAATGATCGGCACGCTGATCCAGGCCGAGTTCGGCAAGGCCAATGACTGGCCGTTCGGCGCCGCACTCGCCGTCGCCGTCATGCTGGTCATTCTCGCCGTGGTGCTGGTGGTGCGCTTCGCCGACCGCCGATACGGCAGCCGCACATGAACACGGCGCGTATCGATGCAAGGCAGGGCGGCGGCTGGCTGGGTGTCTATGTCCTTGCCTATCTGGTGTTCCTGTATCTGCCGATACTGCTGATCCCGCTGTTTTCCTTCAACAATTCGATCCAGGCGGCATTTCCGCTGCAAGGCTTCACGCTGGAATGGTACGGCACGCTGGTCGGCAATTCGGCGCTGTCCGGTGCGCTTGCCACCAGCCTCGTCATCGGCGCCATTGCCGCCACTGGCGCAACACTCTGCGGCATTACCGTGTCCTATATGGACCTTTACGGCCGCTCGCCGCTGGCCGCCACGATCAGTGCCATTGCGCGGCTGCCGATCCTGATCCCCGGCGTCATCGTCGGCATCTCGCTGTTGATCCTGGTCAATCTCGCCGGTTTCGGGCCGTCGCGCATTGCCATTGTGCTCGGCCATGTATTGGTGGCGCTGCCGACGACGGTGGTGGTCATGCGCAGCCGCTTCGCCGCCATCCCGAAGACCATCCGCGAGGCAGCGCTCGACCTCGGCGCCTCTGACTGGACGACCTTCAGACGGGTGATGCTGCCGCTCAGCCTGCCCGCCATTATTTCGGCGTTCATGCTGGCCTTCCTGACCTCGTTCGACGAGTTCATCGTCGCCTTCTTCCTTGCCGGCACCGAGCCGACGCTGCCGCTTTATATCTGGAGCCAGCTGCGCTTCCCGAAATCGCTGCCGACCGTCATGGCGCTCGGCACGGCGATCCTGGCAGTGTCGTTCGTCATCGCCGCACTCGCCGAAATCCTGCGCCATCGCGGGCTTGCCGCCACCCGGCGGCCAGCGCCCGCCAGCCTGTCAAAACCAGAAGAAACCGAAAGAGGAGAACTGCAATGGCATTCGACCTGAAATCGATAACGGCAAAGACAGCGAAAACCGGACTGGCCGCCTTCGCGCTGGCGCTTGCATCGACTGTCGCCTTTGCCGGCGACAAGCTGCAATATTTCACCTGGTCGGGCTATGAACTGCCCGACTTCAACAAGAGCTTCCTCGCCGCGCACCCAGATGGCGTCGAAGCCGCGATGTTCGGCGACGACGATGACGCCTTCACCAAGGTCAAGGCCGGCTTCCGCCCCGATGTCGCGCACCCTTGCTATGACAAGGTGGCGCGCTGGAACAAGGAAGGCCTGCTGCAGCCGATCGACACCAAGCGCATCAAGAACTGGGATTCGATCTTCCCCGTCTTCAAGAACCTGCCCGACCTGCAGGCCGGCGACGGCAAGGTCTGGATGGTGCCGTGGGACTGGGGCAATACCTCGATCCTCTACCGCACCGATCTGGTGAAGAACCCCGAAGCCAGCTGGAACCTGCTCTGGGACAAGCAATATGCCGGGCGCATGGCGACCATCGATGCCGTCCACGACACACCGGTGGTGGCGGCCCTTCTGGCAGGCGTCAATCCGTTCGACATGACACCGGAACAGATGGACAAGGTGGCGGAAAAACTGCGCGAGCAGCGCCCGCTGCTCTCGAACTACACCACCGACATGACCTCGGTCGAACAGGCACTGGCGAGCGGCCAGCTGGTCGCGGCCATGACCTGGAACGCCTCGGCAACCTCGCTGAAGAAGCAGGGCGTGCCTGTAGAGTTCATGAAGCCGAAGGAAGGCATGCTGACCTGGGCTTGCGGTTTCGTCATGCTCAAGGACGCCAAGAACGTCGATCTTGCTTATGACTTCATCAACAGCCGGCTGGAAACGGATTCCGGAAAGTATCTGATCCAGGCCTACGGCTATGGCAGCTCGACCAGCTCGGCTTTCGCCGCCGTGCCAAAGGAGGAGTTGGAGAAACTGCAGCTGCCTTCCGATCCCGAGGTGATGCTGAAGACCACGATCTTCACCGGGCCGATGAAACAGAATGACGAACTCGCCAAGATGTTCGAGAAGGTCAAGGCAGGCGGCTGAGTTCGCTCTTCCTTCTCCCCTTGTGGGAGAAGGTGGATTGGCGCGGAGCGCCAAGACGGTTGAGGGGTGTTGGAAGGAATGAGGCGTTGGTGTTTTCTGGAACACCCCTCATCCGACCGAGCTTCGCTCGGCCACCTTCTCCCACAAGGGGGAGAAGGGAAGACCGCGCGGCGCCGGCCAAAAATACTGTAACAAGGACGAACGAATGGACATGCTGGACGAAGCGGCTGAGAAGCCGAAGGACGACGCCGACGTCAGGGTCGGCCGGCGCGTGCGGGCGCTCAGGCTGGAGCGCAATCTCTCGCTGGCCGAACTTGCCGCCAAAGCCGGTGTCTCGATAGGTGCGCTAAGCCAGATCGAGCGCGGCATGTCGTCATTGCGGGTCCGCGTGATCTGGCCGCTTGCCGCCGCCCTCGATATAGAGCCGTCGGCCCTGATCGCCGACGGCAATGATGTCGGCAACGATCTTTATTGTGTGCGCGCCAACAGCCGGCGTCAGATCCCGGTCAAGTCGGAAGGCACCGCCAAGGCGCTGCTGTCGCCGCCGGCCGCCACGCTGACCGGCATGCTGGTGACCGTGGAAGCCGGCGGCGGCACCGCGGAAGCCTATGCCCATGCCGGCCATGAATTCGGCTTCGTCCTGTCCGGCGAGGTCGAGCTGGTGGTCGATTCGACCAGATACGGGCTGAAGGCCGGTGACAGCTTCGCCTTCAAGAGCACCTTGCTGCACGCCTTCCGCAATCCGGGCAGCGAGCGCTGCCAGATCCTGTGGGTCAACACCACCAAGCCGTCCGAGGTTCGCGATGGCGCCTGATCCTCTCGTCCGGCTGGACAAGGTCTCCAAGATATTCCCCGGCGGCATCGTCGGGCTCGAGTCTGTCGATCTCGACATTGCCCGCGGCGAGTTCCTGACCTTGCTCGGGCCGTCCGGCTGCGGCAAGACCACCAGCCTGCGGGTCATCGCCGGCTTCGAGAGCCCGTCGAGTGGCAGGGTTCTGCTCGAAGGCGGTGACATCACGGCACTCAGGCCCTTCGGCCGTCCCGTCAATACCGTGTTCCAGGACTACGCGCTGTTCCCACACATGAACGTTGCCGAAAATGTCGGCTTCGGCCTGTCGCTGCGCAAGCTCTCCGGTGCCGAACAGGCAAAGCGCGTCGGCGCAGCGCTCGACATGGTCGGCCTTGCCGAGAAGCTCGGCGCCCGCGTGTCCGAATTGTCGGGTGGCCAACGCCAGCGCGTCGCGCTTGCCCGCGCCATCGTCTGCGAGCCGCGTGTGCTGCTGCTCGACGAGCCGCTATCGGCGCTCGACGCGCATCTGCGCGAGCAGATGCAGGTCGAACTGAAGCGGCTGCAGTCGCGGCTTGGCACCACTTTCGTCATGGTCACGCACGACCAGACCGAGGCGCTGTCGATCTCAGACCGCATTGTCGTCATGAACAAGGGCCGCATAGAGCAGATTGCGCCGCCGGCAACTCTTTACGACCGGCCCGCCACCAAATTCGTCGCCAGCTTCATCGGTACCATGAACCTTCTGCAGTCGCGCTTTGTCGGCCGTGACGGCGAGCGCCTGCTGTTCACTGCCGGCGTCCTGCCGCTGGAAGCGATTTCGGATAAAGGCGAGCTGCCTGGCGAGGGCACTGTGCGCACCATCGGCGTGCGTCCGGAGGATATTTTGGCCACGACCGAGGCCGCGGCCGGTACCGCACCGGTGCGGGTGAACAGCATCGTCTTTCACGGCCGCACCTTGCGCCTTCATGCAGAGCTGGGGCAGGGGACACAGGTGGTGATCGACGCGCCACGCCGGGCGGAGGGTTTTCAATTCAGCGTCGGCGACGTGGCGCATATCAGCCTGCGGCGCGGCGCCAACTGCCCTATGCTACCTAGCTAGTCTCACTCATTTTTAGAAAACCGGAGCACGGCCCATGAGCAATCATCTCAATTTTTTCATCGGCGGCAAATGGGTCGGCCCCGTGGTTGCGGCAACGCTGGATGTGATCGATCCGTCCACCGAAGAGGCCTACACCAAAATCTCGGTCGGCTCGAAAGCCGATGTCGACAAGGCCGTGGCGGCAGCCAAGGCGGCATTCCCGGCCTTCTCGCAAACCAGCAAGGCCGAGCGCCTGAAGCTGCTGAAGCGTATCCTCGAAGTCTACAATGAGCGCTACGAGGACATCGCCCAGGCGGTCAGCCAGGAAATGGGCGCGCCGATCAGGTGGGCGCGCGAGGCGCAGGCCTGGGCGGGCAGGGCGCATATGGAAGCCACCATCAAGGCGCTTGAGGATTACGAATTCAGCGAGAAGCGCGGCACCACCATGGTGGTCAAAGAACCGATCGGCGTCTGCGCGCTGATTACGCCGTGGAACTGGCCGCTCAACCAGATCGTCTGCAAGGTGGCGCCGGCGATCGCCGCCGGCTGCACGGTCATTTTAAAGCCTTCCGAAATCGCGCCGATCAGCGGCATCATCTTTTCCGAGGTGATGGACGCCGCCGGCACGCCGAAGGGCGTCTACAATATGGTGAATGGCACTGGTCCGGATGTCGGCCAGGTCATGGCTGGCCATCTCGACGTCGACATGGTCTCGTTCACCGGGTCGACCCGGGCCGGCATCATCGTCGCCAAGACGGCGGCCGAGACCGTCAAGCGCGTCGCGCAGGAGCTGGGCGGCAAATCGGCCAACATCGTGCTGCCCGACGCTGACTTCGAGACGGCGGTGCGCAAGGGTGTCAACGCCTGCTTCGGCAATAGCGGCCAGTCCTGCGATGCGCCGACCCGCTTGCTGGTACCGGCCGCCCGTCACGACGAGGCGCTGACGATCGCCAGGAAGGCCGCCGAATGGCACAAGGTCGGCGACCCGCGCTCGGAGGAGACCAAGCTCGGGCCGGTGGTCAGCAACGTCCAGTTCGACAAGATCCAGCGGTTGATCGAGGCAGGTATCGCCGAGGGTGCGACGCTGGTCACCGGCGGCCCCGGCCGGCCGGAACACCTCAACCGTGGCTATTATGTGCGACCGACCGTTTTCGGCCACGTCAGGCCTGGCATGACCATCGAGAAGGAGGAGATTTTCGGGCCGGTCCTGTCGGTCATCTCCTACGATGACGATGATGATGCGGTGAAGATCGCCAACGACACCGTCTATGGCCTGGCTGCCTATGTGCAGTCCGGGGATATCGACCACGCCCGCAAGATTGCCAGCCGCCTGCGTGCCGGGCAGGTGTCGATCAACTATCCGGAATGGGATACGTTTGCGCCCTTCGGCGGCTACAAGCAGTCCGGCAACGGCCGCGAATATGCCGACTGGGCCATCCACGATTTCCTCGAGATCAAGGGCATCATCGGCTACGGCGCCTGAGCGTTCAACATTGGCATTACGCTAACCGTCAAGTTTGTTGCGAGCGTTGGTGCCTCGGCATCGGCGTTCGGTTGAACGGCCACGACGGCTCCGTGGCCGCAATGTGAGTGCGAAGCAGGTCGCCTCAGATCGTCTTGAGATAGCCGGCCAACTGATCCGCCACCGTGCCCCAGCCGTCGTAGAAGCCCATCTCCTCGTGGCTGTTGCGCGTGGCTTCGTCGCGGTGGATGGCGGTGGCGGTGTAGCGCGTCGTCTCGCCATGCGATTGCAGCGCTATGACGGCTGTGATGAATGGGTCGCCTGACGGCCGGTAGCCTGGCAGCAGCGCATCGGTCCACACCAGCCGCTCGTCCTGGACGATCTCGAGGTAGCAGCAACGCCTATCGTTGACCTCCTTGCCGTCGGGCGACTGCATGCGGGTCCGGAACAGACCGCCGGGCCGCAGATCGATCTCGCAATCGGTGATGATCCACGGCTTCGGCGTGAACCATTGGCGGACATGGTCGGGTCTCGTCAGGGCCATCCACAGCAGTTCTCGCGGCGCCTCGATCGTCCGTTCGAGCACGAGGTCGAGCTTCGGATCGGGTTGGAACAACGGCACCATATTCATCTGTCTGTCTCCTTGAGTTTCAGTACGTAGTCGTCGAACTGGTCGAGACGGCGCTCCCACAGCGCACGCTGCTCGGCCAGCCAGTTTTCCGCGAGCTTCAACGGCTCCGGCGCGAGCCGGTAGGTCCTGACGCGGCCGGCCTTTTCCGAATGCACCAGCCCGTAGCCTTCCAGAACCCTGAGGTGCTCGATGAAGGATGGCAGGGCCATCTCGAACGGCTGGGCAAGCTCGCTGACCGAGGCGGGGCTTCGGTTCAGTCGCTCGACCACGCGTCGCCGGGTCGGATCGGCGAGCGCGCGGAAAATGCCGTCGATCGGCGGGGGGCTTTCGGTCTGCAGGCTCGTCATGGTCGTTTCCTTGCCTCGGCTATTTCGTGAGAAAATTAGCTCGGGAAATGGTTAGGAAAATTCCTTACCATTGGCAAGCGCGGAAATCGCGGAGCCCGGCGAGGCCGCTGGAAAAGTGAGAGGCGCGGTTTTAGGGTGCCGTCAGATTCGACCGGTCCGAGGACGCGTTTTGACGATCACCATGTACGGCATCACCAATTGCGATACGGTCAAGAAGGCGCGTTCCTGGCTGGCGAGCCACGATGTTGCCTATCGCTTTCACGACTACAGGGCAGACGGCCTTGACGCGGATCGGCTGAACGGCTGGTCAGGCAAGGTCGGCTGGGAAATCCTGCTCAACAAGGCGAGCACAACGTACCGTGAACTGTCGGAGGAGGACAGACTGGGCTTGGACGAGAACAAGGCCAAGGCGCTGATGCTGGCCAAACCGACGATGATCAAGCGTCCGGTGCTGGAACTTGGCGATCGCATACTGGTTGGCTTCAAGCCGGACATTTATCAGCAGGCGATGGGTGGTTGAACCCGGTGCAGCGGGACGGCGAGGTTTCGCGGCTTCGTTCCAGCTTGGGTTCCTCGCCCCCACGAAGTGGCTAGGGGATGCACACATCTTTTCGTTGCGTCGATGACTCCTCTGTGAGTTGCGGCGTCGGGTTGGTGTGTGATTCTGTAGGCGACGTACTGAGGGAGGCGTCGCGGTGTCATCTATGGGATTGTTGGGGTCGTTCGGTGACGAACGGCTCGAAAAAAGGGGGTCCAGCTTCTGGAGCGGATGGTGTCGCGCGAGAGCGTGTGCCTGCGCCGCTTGGCTGGAGGAGCCCGTAGCGGGATCGTGGGCTTTTGTCGGTTCCTGGCGAACGCTCGGGTGACGACGGACAGGCTGATTGAAGGTTGGGGCGCTGCGACGGCTGAGGCTAGCGCCGGTCGTCATGTGCTGGCGATCCAGGACACCAGTGAGATCAATTTCGCGACGACGCCGGAGTATCGGCGTGGCCTTGGCGAGATTGGCAAGGGCGGCGGCCGTGGCGTGTTGCTGCACGCGATGCTGGGCATCGATGCCGAGACGGGCGGCGTTCTGGGGCTGGTGGCGGGCCGGGTGTGGACGCGCGAGGGGCGTGTGGAGGTTGCTCATGCCAAGCGGCCTCTGTGCGACAAGGAGTCCGAGCGCTGGTTGAGCACGGCCGCGGCGGCCAAGCCGGTGTTGAAGTCGGCTGCACTGGTGACCGAGGTGAGCGACCGCGAGAGCGACATCTACAGCAAGTGGGCGCTTGTACCCGAACCCGGCTTCCACATTCT
>NZ_JAMYTF010000029.1:0-85183 GCF_040322295.1 Mesorhizobium sp. M0159 | reverse complement strand
ATGCATGAAAGGGCCTCCAAAGAGCGAGTTGCGATGGCCCACTCTGCCAGAGTGCGGGCCACGATCCACTCCCCATGGGATCTGCCGCTCTTGCGCGGCAGATGTCACGGGCCACAGAAAGGCTGTGGCCCAGCCCTTTGACGTTGCTGTCTTGTGGGTGCCTGCTAGACGCTTGCTGCAGGACTCACCCGGTAATCGCCTTGCCTCTTTCGCCAAACCTCCGCGGCGCGTTGTTCATGATGGTGGCCATGGCTGGTTTCACTCTCAACGACGCGATCACCAAATTCTCATCGGAATCGATGAACATGGCGCAGGTCATGCTGATCCGCGGCGCCTTCGCTTCGCTTTTCGTTGGCCTGCTTGCGTGGCAACGGGGCGCGCTTGCCCGGCCAGGTTCGATGCTGCAGCCGACCGTTGCGCTGCGCGTCGCCGGCGAGGCCGGCGCCACCGTGTCGTTCCTGGTTGCTCTGGCACATCTTCCGATCGCCAATGTCTCCGCCGTGCTGCAGGCGCTGCCGCTGGCGGTGACGATGGGCGCCGCGCTTGTGTTCAACGAGGGCGTCGGCTGGCGGCGCTGGCTGGCTATTGCCGTCGGTTTTGCCGGCGTGCTGATCATCGTGCGGCCCGGCTTCGAAGGGTTCAGCGTCTTTTCTCTGCTGGCGCTGGCCAGCGTCGCATGCTGCGCGGTGCGCGATCTCGCTACCAAGCGGATCCCGCAGGCAATTCCGACATTGCTGGTGTCGACCGCCACCGCACTTGCCATGACAGTTCTGGGCGCGGCACTGCTTTCGCCGATGGGCGGCTGGACACCGATGACAGGACAAAGCACGGCGTTCCTGGCGCTGGCGGCGGTGCTCGTGCTCATCGGCTATCACTTCATCATCACGGCGATGCGGGTGGGCGATATCTCCTTCATCGCGCCGTTTCGCTACACCGCCCTGCTCTGGTCGATCTTGCTTGGCTTCACGATCTTCGGCGATGTCCCCGATCTGCCGATGATCCTCGGTGCCACGATCATCATCGCGTCAGGCCTCTATGCGCTCTACCGCGAACGGATCGTCGGACGGCGAAAAACAGCCGCCGAAAGCACTGGACCGGACATGGCGCCGGACGGCATATAGAGTGACTGTCGACTAGAGTGACTGTCGACGACTGTCTGATTTGAAAACTGGATTTTGGGTCTAGGCAGCAAACGATGGGCCGACATATCGCAGGGATCATTCTGGCCGGCGGCAGGTCGAGCCGGATGGGCGGCGGCGACAAGACGCTGCTTGCGCTTGGCGACGGCACCCTGCTCGACCGTGTCGTTTCGCGCCTTGGCCCGCAGGTCGGACCGCTTGCGCTAAACGCCAACGGCGATCCGGCACGGTTTGCCGCAACGGGGCTTCCGGTGCTTGCCGACACTGTCAAAGGTTATGCCGGGCCGCTTGCCGGGATCCTGACCGGCCTCGAATGGGCTTCCGACACGACCTGCCAGGCGCTGGTCACGGCTGCCGGCGACACGCCTTTCCTGCCCAGGGATATGGTCGAGCGGCTGCTCGCGGCAGCCGACGAACGCCCCGGCTCGATTGCGGTCGCTTGTTCCGGCGGCAAACGGCATCCGACCTTTGCACTCTGGCCGCTAGGGTTAGATCAGGTCTTGCGACAATTTCTCGTCGAGGAAGACAACCGGCGCGTTGCGGCGTTCATCGACCGGCACGGTTTTGTCGAGGTGGAATTTCCCATCCTGAAATCCGGCGGGGCCGAGATCGATCCGTTCTTCAACATCAACACTCCCGACGACCTTGCCCAGGCAGTGCATCTGTTGCAGAGCATCGAGCCATGAAAAGACGTATTTTCGGCATCACCGGCTGGAAGAACTCCGGCAAGACGACATTGACCGAAAAGCTGGTAGCCGAACTCGTCCGGCGCGGCTGGAAAGTGTCGACGGTAAAACACGCCCATCATGATTTCGACATCGACAAACCCGGAGCGGACAGCTTTCGCCACCGGCAGGCGGGAGCGATGGAGGTCGCGGTCGTGTCGGGCAGGCGCTGGGCGCTGATGCACGAATTGCGCGGCGAGGACGAGCCGACGCTAGACGCGATCCTGTCACGGCTGGCACCGTGCGACATCGTGTTGGTCGAGGGTTACAAGCGCGAAGCGCACAAGAAAATCGAGACGAGACGGCTCGAGGCCAAGGACCGGACACCGCTCTCGGCAGGCGATCCACACATTGTCGCCATCGCCTCCGACTTCCCCATTGTCGGCGAAGACCTGCCGGCCTTCGATCTCGACGACACGAATTCGATAGCTGACTTCATCGAGCGCGCCACAAGCCTGTCGCGCTGAAAATGCGGCAGAAGACAGTTTCCGCCCACTTGCTTTCCAATTTAGGCGTCTGACCCAGCGTCATCGCTTTCTGAACATGACCTTCCCTCAAGCGACGGTTTTGCAGTTGCTTTTTCTTGGGAAAGAATGGGAATATCGCATCAGCGGGCGGTCAAAAGCACCGCCCACAGAGCCGTTCGGGAACGACGGCCGGGACCAACAGAGAGGACCATTATGCGTATTGCACTGCGTATCGCGCTTGCCGCTTCGGCTGCGCTGCTGACGCTTGGCGTTGCCCAGGCCCAGGAAAAGACCTTGAGGATCGGCACCGAGGGAGCCTATCCCCCATTCAACAATCTGACAGCCGACGGCCAGCTCGTAGGCTTCGATATCGACATTGCCAAGGCGCTCTGCGACGAGATGAAGGTGAAGTGCACCTTTGTCGCGCAGGACTGGGACGGCATCATTCCCGCCCTTCAGGCAGGCAAGTTCGACGCCATCGTCGCGTCGATGTCGATCACGCCGGAACGCGCCGAGAAGGTCGACTTCACCCACAAATATTACAATACGCCGCCGGCGATTGCCGCGCCCAAGGACACCGACATCAAGGGTGTCACCAAGGAAGATTTGGCCGGCAAGACGATCGGCGTGCAGGCGTCCACCACGCATTTCAACTATTCGACCAAGACTTATACCGACAGCACCGTCAAGCCGTACCCGACCGCACAGGAATACCAGCTCGATCTGGCCAATGGCCGGCTCGATGCCGCCAATGACGACATCGTCGTGCTGCAGCAATGGCTGGATTCGCCGGACGGCGCCTGCTGCAAGCTGGTCGGCACAATCAAGCCGGTCATCGAAATCCACGGTCCGGGCGCCGGCATTGCCGTGCGCAAGGGCGAGACCGATCTGGTCAACCAGTTCAATGCGGCGATCGACGCCATCCGAGCAAACGGAAAGTACAAGGAAATCAACGACAAATACTTCAAATATGATGTTTATGGCGGCGAGTCCTGATCGACCGACATACGAGGACTTGAACGGCGGGAGATTCCCGCCGTTCTTATAAGGATGCCGCGCACGAGGGGTGACGCGGCACGGGTCTCAAAGAGCCTCAAGGAGAACAGGCAGGCGGATGCAGAGCGCACTGACGCTTCTCAGTTGGGGACCCGAAGGCTGGCTCGACGACATCGCCGCGGGTGTGTTTGTCACGGTATGTCTTGCGCTGGCCACTCTGCCCTTCGGGCTGACGCTCGGCTTTTTCGTGGCGCTGGCCAAACAATCGGAAGAGCCGTCGCTGAGACTGGCCGGGAACATCTACACCACGATTTTTCGCGGAATACCCGAGCTGCTCACGCTGTTTCTGATCTTCTTCGGCGTCCCATTGATCCTGCAGTACATTGTCCGGCTGGTGAGCCCCGGAACGTCCGCCGACGTCAACAGCTTCGTCGCCGGCATGATCGCGCTGTGCTTCATTTTCTCCTCTTATTCCAGCGAGGTGTTTTTATCCGCCTTCCGCGCGATTCCAAAAGGGCAATATGAGGGAGGCTATTCGGTTGGCCTGTCCAGCGGCCAGACGATGCGGCTGATCGTGCTGCCGCAGTTGATCCGCATCGCGTTGCCCGGACTTGCCAATCTCTGGCTTATCCTGCTCAAGGACACCGCGCTCGTCTCGGCCGTCGGCCTCAACGAGATCCTCCGGCAGAGCGGGGTTGCCGCTCGCGTCACCAAGCACGCGTTCCTGTTTTACGGTTTCGCCGGCCTCATCTATCTCCTGCTGGCGATCGTCTCCTCCTTCGGCATCAACGCGATCGAACGAGCGGTCGGCGGCAGCGAGGTCAAGAGATGAGCCTTGCCACCGACACGCTGAAAGTCGACCGGCCGCCGCCGCCCGCACGCGGCTGGTCGCGCCAACGCATCCTCGGCCATGTCCTAGTCGGCCTGTGGATCGCTCTCGGCATTGGCATGGTCGTCTACCTGGTCGCTGCGTGGAACCCGGAGTTCTTCCAGAAATATGCACCCGGCTACATATCCGGCCTCGGCATCACCCTGTTGCTGGTTGCCATCTCGATTGTGCTTGGCGCGATCCTGTCCGTGCCGATCGCCTATGCACGCATGTCGAAGAACCCGATCCTTTCGGGGTTCGCCTATGCCTATGTCTATTTCTTTCGCGGCACGCCGCTGTTGGCGCAGACCTTCCTGGTCTACTATGGGGTCGGCTCCTTCCGGCCGGAGCTCGAGATGGTCGGACTGTGGGGCTTCTTCCGCGAAGCGTTCAACTGCGCGATCTTCGCCTTTTCGCTGAATACGGCCGCGTACCAGGCCGAGATTTTGCGTGGCGCGATCGAGAGCGTGCCAAGGGGCCAGTGGGAAGGTGCCGCCTCGCTCGGCCTGCACAAACTGCAGACGATGTGGAAGATCATCCTGCCGCAGGCGCTGATCGTCGCGTTGCGCCCGTATGGCAACGAGATCATCCTGATGATCAAGGGCTCGGCAATCGTCGCCATCATCACGGTCTACGATTTGATGGGCATCACCCGGCTCACCTATGCGCGCACCTTCGACTTCCAGTCGTATATCTGGGCGGCGATCATCTATCTGATCATCGTGGAAACATTGCGCCACGGCGTCGAGTGGATCGAACGGCGCATCACCATCCATCTGCACCGCTGACTCCCATCGCCTTGCCTGATCCGGTAAGAAGACCGCAAAGCAGGCTTCTAAGGGATTCGAAAACATGGCTTCGGTGGCATTTCTTGGTCTTGGCGTCATGGGCTATTCGATGGCCGGACATCTCAAGAACAAGGGCGGTCACGACGTCACCGTCTACAACCGCACCAGGGCCAAGGCCGAGCAGTGGGTTGCCCAGCATGGCGGCAGCTTCGCCGCGACACCAGCAGAGGCGGCCGCGGGCAAGGACTTCGTCTTTTCCTGCGTCGGCAATGACGACGATCTGCGCTCGGTGACGACCGGTGCCGGAGGCGCCTTCAATTCCATGAAGAAAGGCGCCATTTTCATCGACAACACCACGGCATCGGCGGAGGTCGCGCGCGAACTGGCGCAGCAGTCGCAAGCGCTCGGGTTTGCGTTCCTCGACGCCCCGGTCTCCGGCGGTCAGGCAGGCGCCGAGAAAGGCATGCTGACCGTGATGGTCGGCGGCGAGCCCGACGCCTTCGACAGGGCCAGGCCAGTCATAGATGCTTATGCCCGCATGGTCGGATTGATGGGATCGGCCGGGGCTGGCCAACTCACCAAGATGATCAACCAGATCTGCATCGCCGGCCTCGTTCAGGGCCTGGCGGAGGGCATCCATTTCGGCAAGAAGGCTGGGCTCGACATCGAAAAGGTAATCGAGGTTATCTCCAAGGGCGCCGCCGGTTCCTGGCAGATGGAGAACCGCCACAAGACGATGAATGCCGGCAAATATGATTTCGGCTTCGCCGTCGACTGGATGCGCAAGGATCTTGGCATCTGCCTCGCCGAGGCCGACCGCAACGGCGCCAAACTGCCGGTGACGGCACTTGTCGACCAGTTCTACAAGGACGTGCAGGCGATGGGCGGCAAGCGCTGGGACACGTCCTCGCTGCTGGCGCGGCTGGAGAAATAGGATTTCACTGTGGCCGAGCTTTCGCCTCAATCCAGCGCCGATGAAATCGTCGCTCATCTGCGCTCGATCGCCTCAGAGGAAAATCGACTTGGCATGCTGCGCTACGGTATCAAGATCGAACGTGCGCTCGGTATCTCGCATGGCGTGCAGCGGCAGATTGCCAAGAAAATCAAGCGCAACCATGAGCGTGCCTTCGAGCTTTGGCAGACAGGCATCATGGAGGCGCAGTTCATCGCTTCCGTGACAGCCGATCCGGAGCGGTTCTCCGCCGCGGATGCAAGACGATGGGCGGCGACTTTCGACTCGTGGGATATCGTCGACGGGGTCTCCGATCTCTTTGTCGATACGGATTGCTGGAAGGAATTGATCGCCGAATTCGCGGTCGACGAACGGGAATTCGTTCGACGCACGGCTTTTGCGATGATGGCCTGGTCGGTGGTCCACCGGAAGAAGGAACCCGAGACGACCTTCCTCGAATTCCTGCCGATCATCGAAGCGCATGCGACCGACGGCCGCAATTTTGTGAAGAAGGCCGTGAACTGGGCGCTTCGTTCGATCGGCAAGCGATCGATGAATTTGCACGGCCCTGCCCTTGCCGTGGCGCTAAAACTGGCGGCCTCGACAGACAGGACCGCACGCTGGATCGGCAAGGACGCCGTGAAGGAACTTTCCGATGCCAAGACGCTCGAGCGGCTCGCCGCCAGAAAAGCTTGACCTGAGCGAAGTGCGCTTCACGGAGGTGACGCAATCGACGCGCGCCGATTTCGAAAACCTGTTCGAGCAACCCGGCGGGCCGAAATACTGCTGGTGTATGGCTTGGCGCAATCTCGACCGCCGCGAGCATGTCGAGAACGACGAGAAGAAACGCGCGATGATGACGCTGATCGACGCCGGCACGCCGGTCGGCATTGTCGCCCAGATCGATGGCCGGACCGTCGGCTGGTGCTCGATTGCGCCGCGCGAGACCTACCGCAAGCTGTCACGGCAGCAGGACGATAGCGAGATGGGCATCTGGTCGATCGTCTGCTTCTATGTACCGAAAGCGCTGCGCGGCGGCGGGCTGGCAAGCGCATTGCTCGACGCGGCCATCGATCACGCCTTTGCCAAAGGCGCCAGGACGATCGAAGCCTATCCCGTCGACCAGGCTTCGCCGAGCTACAGCTTCATGGGTTTTCGCGACATGTTCGTCGCCCGCGGCTTTCGCGAGATCGGCATGACCGGCTCGCGCCGGCATGTGATGCGGCTTGAGCGTTGACCTGTGGGGCAGCGGCAGCTTTACTTGCTGGCATAGGCCGCAGATCAAGGCTCAACAATGGAGCAGCAATGAGCAACCGTCTCAAATCAGGAGCGATCCTGGCGGCCGCGGTGTTCGTGTCCATTGTGGCAGACAGTGCTTGCGCCGGGACGATGCATATTTTCTGGAAGGATCTGCGCCCGGCGACCCAGGCAGCCGCCGAAAGCGTCGGACTGCCGATGATCGCGGCCAAAATGCCCGATCATGGCGAGACGCTGTCTCTCAATCTGCAGGACAAGATCGTGCAGCTCGCGGGCTATGCGCTGCCAGTCGATCGCGACGGCGATCTCGTCTACCAGTTCCTGCTGGTGCCGTGGACGGGAGCCTGCAGCCACATGCCGACGCCGCCGCCCAACCAGATCGTCCTCGTCACGCCTGCACACCCTTACAGGATGTCCGAGGCCTACCAGCCGGTTTCGGTGACCGGCGCCTTGCAACCGGGTATGGAGAAGAGCCAGCTTTTCATTCTTGACGGCGTCAGCGTCATCCAGTCGGGTTACACCGTGCACAAGGCCGAGGTGGTCAACGTCGATACGGTGCCGGACACGATCACGCTGCCGGTCAACTCGCCATGGACTTTCCTGAACAAAAAGAAGAACTAAACAGACGAATCTCAGGCGGCGTTGGCGCCGGATTCCTTGTCGAGCATCATGTAATCCAGCGGCATCTCGGTCGTGTATTTGATCTGCTCCATGGCGAAGGAAGACGACACGTCGCGGATCTCGATCTTGGCGATCAGCCGCTTGTAGAAGGCGTCGTAGGCGGCGATATCGGGCACCACGACGCGCAAGAGATAGTCGACGTCGCCGCTCATGCGATAGAATTCGACCACTTCCGGGAATTCCTGGATGACCTCCGAAAAGCGCCGCAGCCATTCATGGCTGTGCGAATTGGTGCGGATCGAGACGAACACCGTGACCCGCACATTGACCTTTTCATGATCGAGGATGGCGACGCGCCGCTTGATGACGCCCTCTTCCTCGAGCTTCTGGATGCGCCGCCAGCACGGCGTCGTCGACAGGCCGACCTTCTTGGCGACGTCGGCGACTGCAAGCGTCGCATCCTCCTGCAGGAGGCGGAGAATTTTTCTATCAAGGCGGTCCATTGGGTGCTCCCCTGATGCAAGTCGTCCAAGTGCGCAGCGGCCTTGGCACAACGACATGCATAAAAACAAGAATTTAACGCGCGTCCCCTCATGCGCGACGCGCTTCGAGGAATGGATTACCATAATCCCTCTTGCTCGAGCCTATTACAAGAAAGAAATTCTGCCGCATAGTGCGAAAGCGAGTGATTTCTTGCTGAATGCCTAGCCGAGGCGATAGCGGATTTCCGATCTCAGGAAGGGCAGCAAATCCATTTCAAACCATGGATTGCGCTTCAGCCAACCGGTGTTGCGCCAGGACGGGTGCGGCAGCGGCAGGACTTTCGGGTCGATTGCCGCCGCCCAGATGGCACGCCAATCCATGACCGTTTCCGTCAGCGAGGGACGGCGCGCCGCGCCCATATGCCAGCTTTGCGCGTAGATGCCGATCGTCAGCACCATATCGACTTGCGGCATCAGCGCCATCAGCGATGTGCGCCAGGCCGGCGCACATTCGCGGCGCGGCGGCAGGTCGGCGCCCTTGGCGTCCTGGCCGGGAAAGCAAAAGCCCATCGGCACGATGGCGAATTTGTCCGTGTCGTAAAATTCCTCGCTGCCGACGCCCAGCCAGCTTCGCAGCCGGTCGCCGGAGGCGTCGGTGAACGGCATCCCTGTAATGTGAACCTTGGTACCCGGCGCCTGGCTGGCGATCAGGATACGCGCACTCGACGATGGCCTGAGCACCGGACGCGGCTGGTGCGGCAACGGCCTGCCGGCCGGGTTATCGACGCAGATGCGGCAAGCGCGTACTCGCGCCGTCAAGGCTTCCAACTCTTCGCTCATTCGGAATTCATTGTCAGGCGGCGGCACTCGGCCGGCTGGAGATTTCTCGATACCAGCGCAGCACGTTGGTGCACTCTTCAGGTACCTTGATGCGAGCCGGCTTCATGAAGTCGATGGCGACCAGCCCGGTGATGTCGGCGATCGAATAGGCATCGCCGGCGACGAATTCCCTGCCGGTGAGCTCAGTGTCCAGAAACCTCAGGAATTCGATCGCCTTCGGCTTGTTGGCCTCGCCCCATTCGGGGATTTGCGGGATCTCCCATTCCCTCATTGCGGGGTGGATATGCCGGAACGCCGCGGCGACGCAGCCGAACAGATTGAACTCCACACGTCTTTGCCACATCTCGACGATTGCCTTGCCGAGCGCCCCATCCCCGAACAAAGCCGGCTTGGGGTGCAGTTCCTCGAAGTAACGACAGATTGCGACGGATTCGGTGATGATGGTGCCGTCATCGAGCTCGAGCACCGGCAGACGCTTCAGCGGATTGCGCGAGCTGACCGGCTGCTCTTTGTGCTCCAGCGCGCCCATGTCGACGGGCACCAGCGGAACCTGAAGTCCCTTTTCGGCCAGAAAAATCCGAACCCGGCGTGGATTGGGCGCGCGCCCGCCGTCGAACAGCTTCATCTCTATCCTCCTCGTCCGTCCCGACGAACTATAGGCACAACTCACCAGAAGCGAATAATTTCACGCAAGGCATCGCCGATCGACGCCAAGGTGCCGTGCTTTCTTTCGACCAGCTCGTGGCCGTGGCTCTCGCGCCAGTTCTTCGGCTCGTCGAAAGTTCCGCCCCAGATGCCGGCTTTGCCCGCGCGCGCAGCAGCTTCCTCGGTCTCGAAATCGCCAAAGGCGACCGCCCAGCCGGCCTCGACCTGCGCGCGGTTGAGATCCTTGCCGCCGGCCTTGCAGTCGCCGAGCAGCCTGCCGTAGCGGTCGCGCTGCCAGCCGCTGCAGGAGACGGCTTTGCCGCCGATCAACCGCACCAGGGACTGCCGCGCGAGCTTGCCGCAAGGATAGTCGGCACCGTCCTTGCGACAGATCTGCGAATATTCCGGCGCGTCGATGCCACGCATGCGGACACGCTCGCTGCCGAGGGTGATGCTATCGCCGTCATTGACGGTGGCCGCGCCCTCCGTCTTGCGCGTCTCGATCCGGTCGAGGCGCGCCGCCAGGAGGATCGCCAGGCCGAGCACGATGAGTGTCAGCCCATAGTCCATTACTCGGCGCCACAGGCTTCGCGGACGTGGCGCATAGTATCGCTGGCGCGGCCATCGCGACCACGAACGGCTCATATGGCAAACCGTTGGTTAATCATTCGAACGTAGCTTAACGATTTGAAATTGCTGCCCGCGTAAATTGAAGACTTCATGCCCCTGCAACGCTCGACCACGGCGGACAAGTTTATTGTGGACCGCAGGAAACGCCATCGCAACAGCGATGTCGCGCGCGCGGTGCGCAAGACGCGCGACCGTCTTTCGCAGCAAGCCGGAAATCCCGACTTCGACCGCGAGCTGTTGAAGCTCCACGCGCTTTCGATGACCGGCGGCGTGATCGTCATTCCGCTGCTCGTTCTGGCAACGGCCGCGGCAGGCCTGTTCGCGGGCATCGGCAAGGAGATCGGCGTCTGGGCGCTGTTCACATTCATCTGCTATACCATCGTTGCATTCATGGCCAGACGCGTCACTCAAGCGTCCGAACTCAACCCGCTGGAAACGCATAGGGATTTCCTGATCGGCCATTTTCTGTGCGGGCTTGGCTGGGCTTGGTTCGCATGGCTCGGCTGCGAAACTTGCCAAATGGATCAGTTCCAGGTCGCCAAGGCGGTGGTGCTGCTGCTCGCCATGTCGGCAACCGCGATCCTGGCCTCGTCCCTGCGCGGTGCGCTGTTGGCGACCTTCGCCCTCCCGGTCGCCATCTATGCTTATGCCAGTGCGAAATTATGGATGCCGGTCGAAGTGATCATGGCAGGCTTGCTGATCGCCTCGTTGCCTTTCTTCGCCTATGTAGCGCGCCAGCTCAACCGTTCCTCGCTGATGCTGCTGTCGTTCCGCTCCGAAAAGGATGCGCTGATCGCCGAACTGGAGACGGCGAAATCGATGTCGGACGAGGCACGGCGGCGGGCGGAAGACGCCAATCTGGCGAAATCGCGTTTCCTGGCCTCGATGAGCCACGAACTGCGCACGCCGCTCAACGCCATTCTCGGCTTTTCCGAAGTGATGGCCAACGAGGTGCTCGGCCCGATGAGCAACCCGACCTATCGCGACTATGCCCGTGACGTGCACGACTCCGGACAGCATCTGCTCGACCTGATCAACGAAATTCTCGATTTGTCGCGCATCGAAGCGGGCCGCTACCAGCTCAACGAGGAGCCGATGATGCTGCTCTCCGTCGTCGAGGATTGCTGCCACATGATGGAGCTGAAGGCGCGCAACAAGGACATCCGCATCGTCCAGGATTTCGAAAACGCCTTGCCGCGCTTGTTCGCCGACGAACGCGCGGTGCGGCAGATTGCGCTCAACCTGTTGTCCAATGCCATCAAGTTCACCGCCACCGGCGGCGAAATCCGCGTGCGCGTCGGCTGGACGGCGGGCGGCGGGCAATATCTCTCCGTCAAGGACAATGGGCCGGGCATACCGGAAGACGAGATTCCGATCGTGCTTTCGGCCTTCGGCCAGGGCTCGATCGCCATCAAGAGCGCCGAACAGGGCACCGGGCTTGGCCTGCCGATCGTGCAAGGCCTGCTGGCCATGCATGGCGGCGAATTCCAGCTCCATTCCAGGCTGCGCGAAGGCACCGAGGCGATCGCCATCTTCCCGCTGAGCCGGGTGATGGAGGAACTGCCGGCGCTGCCGACCAAGGCGGTTGCCTCGCGCCGGCGCTGAATGCTTAACCGCGGACCGCGGCTGCCATGCCGGAGCTGGTCAGCGCGGCCGCCTTGACCAAGCCGGCGGCAAGCGCCGCCCCTACCCCCTCGCCTTGACTGACGCCCAGATCGAGCAGCGGGCGAAGGCCGAGGCGCTCGGCGGCCTTGGCATGACCAGACTCTGGCGACAGGCTTGCGAGGAGACAATGATCGAGCGCGGCGGGGTTGGCGGTATGTAGGACACCAGCGGCCGCAGTCACCGCAAACCCATCGAGCAGCACCGGGATCTTCTGCATCCGCGCCGCCAGAATGGCGCCGCAGATCGCGGCGAATTCCCGCCCGCCGACCCGGCGCAGCGCTTCCAGCGGGTCCTTGAGGCTCGCGCCGTGAAACGCGACCGCGGCATCGACCACCTCCGCCTTGCGCCTCTGCATCGCCGCGTCCGCCCCTGATCCAGGGCCGACCCAGTCGGCGCTGGTGCCGCCGAACAGTGCCGTGCAAAGGGCCGCGGCGACAGTCGAATTGCCGACGCCGAGGTCGCCAAGGCAAAGCAGGTCGGTACCGCCGGCAATCGCTTCCATGCCGAAGGCCATGGTAGCGGCACAACCGCGCTCGTCCAGTGCCGCATCCTCCGTAATGTCGGCTGTCGGAATGTGCAGGGCCAGATCGAACACCTTCAAGCCGAGATCGTTGGCGATGCAGATCTGGTTGATTGCTGCACCGCCGGCGGCGCAGAGCTCGACTGCATTTGCCGTGGCGGCGGCGGGGCGCGGCGAAATGCCGTGGCGGGTGACGCCATGATTGCCGGCAAAGATCGCCACCAATGGCCGCGTCACCGCCGGCGGCGCGCGGCCGCTCCACCCGGCAAGCCAGGCGGCGATGTCCTCGATGCGGCCAAGCGAGCCTTTGGGCTTGTCTGCCTTGGCAAACAACTGACGCACGCGGGCCTTGGCCGCCATATCTCCCGGCGGCAGGCTCACCAGGAGGTCGCGAAAATCGTCGAAAGGCAGCGCGCTGGTCATGTCGATGGCGATCGTCCGTGTGAATTGGTGAGCGGCATAGCCGCCTTGGCCAGCCGGCACAACCTCAAGCCGGCACAACCTCCAGGCCCGGTACAACTTGGCGGTATTGACGCGAAAGCATTCGTTGGCGGCGCTTCCCGGAGGGCTTGCATTGACTTTGTCGTTGCACCATGTGGAGGCTAGCCAAGGAAATCCTTATGACGGCCATTGAATCCCCGTGCATCCTGGTCTGCTCGATCGATATGAAAACCGGCTTCTGTTTCGGTTGCGGGCGCACGCGCGAGGAAATCGCCGCCTGGATCGACATGACCCCGCAAACCCGCCGCAGCGTCATGGCCGAGCTGCCGGCAAGGCTGGAAACGGTCGAGCGACGCCCCCGCCGGGAAACCCGTCGCAGCCGCATGGCACGCGAACGCGACGCCCTCTCGTGAACCGGCCGCAGAGATGAACCGACTGTTGTGGATTCTGATCGTCGCGATCGGGGTGGGTGTGCTCCTGCTCATGCTCAACGATTCCGCCGGCAGTACGTTCGGCATTGAGAATTACGATTTCAGCCAGCTGATCTGGCTTGGCGCTTTAGCGGCGCTCGTCGGCGCCGGCCTGCTCAGATCGGGCAGGCCGTTAGGCACCATGGCCCGCAGCCTCGGCGCCTGGGGTGCCATCGTGCTGGCGCTGATCGCCGGCTATCAGTACCGCTATGAGTTGCAGGATTTCGCCAGCCGCGTCACCGCCGGCCTTGTTCCCGGCAGTCCGCTGGCGCTGGGCGTGGAAGAAGGCCATGCCACCGTCACCCTGGACAAGGCCGGCAGCGGCCATTTCGAAGCGCGCGTCACGATCAACGGCACGCCGATCCTGACGGTTGTCGATACCGGCGCGACCAGCACCGTGCTGACCGCCGAGGACGCTCTGGCGGTCGGGTTCAATTCGGCGGCTCTCCGCTTCACCATACCGATCTCTACCGCCAACGGCATGACACGCGCGGCGGCGGTGCGAACCGACGAACTGTCGATCGGCGGCATCGTGCGCAAGGACATGCCCATCATGATCGCCGCACCAGGCACGCTCGGCCAGAGCCTTCTCGGCATGAATTTCATCGGCTCGCTATCGGGCTTCGACGTCCGTGGCGATCGCATGATTTTGCGGGATTAAGTTTTTCCTCAGGCCGCCTCCGCGGTCCGGCCGAAATCGACCTCTGCGAAGGCTGACTTCAGCACCTCCGGTCCGGCACCCGGCCGTGTCGCATCGGTGGAGAGGATCTGCCGGTAGCGGCGTGCACCGGGCAGGCCGTGAAACAGCCCGACCATGTGCCGGGTGACATGCCCGAGGCGTCCGCCCTGCTCGATATGGCGTGACGCGTAATCCGCCATGGCATCGATCAGTGCGGCAAAATCGAACGACTCAGCAGTGCTGCCGTAAAACGCGGCATCGATGCCGGTCAGTATCCCTGGCGTGTGATAGGCGGCGCGGCCGAGCATGGCGCCATCGACATGGTCGAGATGCGTCAGCGCCTCTGCGCGAGATTGAATGCCACCGTTGATGCCGATGAATTTGTTTTGTTTTCTGGCTTTCAGCCGATAGACGCGGTCATAGTCGAGCGGTGGGATGTCACGATTTTCCTTTGGGCTCAGTCCTTCCAGCCAGGCCTTGCGGGCGTGCACCCACAGCGCGTCGGCGCCGGCCGCGAAAACAGCATCGGCCAACGCATCGAGTGCCGGTTCCGGATCCTGCTCATCGACGCCGATGCGGCACTTGACGGTAACCGGTATTTTCACCGCCGCCTTCATTGCCGCGACGCAATCCGCGACGAGCACGGGCGTCTTCATCAGGCAGGCGCCGAAGGTGCCCGACTGGACGCGGTCGGACGGGCAGCCGACATTGAGGTTGATTTCATCATAGCCGAAGGTTTCGCCGATGCGCGCCGCCTCGGCCAGCTTTCCCGGATCGGCGCCGCCGAGTTGCAGCGCCACCGGATGTTCGCTGTCGACGAAGCCGAGCAGCCGCTCGCGTGCGCCGTGGATGACCGCATCGGCCACCACCATCTCGGTGTAGAGCAGCGCCTCGCGCGTCAGCTGGCGATGGAAGAACCGGCAGTGCCGGTCCGTCCAGTCCATCATCGGCGCCACGGCAACTTTGTGGCGTAACATATTCATTTTACTATTTTTTCTGTCTCAGTCCGTCCGATACTCCGTTCGAATGACAGAGCAATTTGGCAAGAGATGCACACCTAACTGACCCGATATACGATTTTGCCGCCGCAACTGAAAGCAAATTGGCATGTCACACATGTCACTGTACGCACCAGTTAGATGCCTGCCGTGGAACGATGGACCGCCGGCGGCATACCAGTCAGCCAAGGCGAAGCGTGTTGCGGGCGATCTGCCACGCGGATTCGACATGCCGCCGCGCCGCCTCCTCCGCCTCGTCCGGCTTGCGCGACCGGATTGCATCCATGATTTCGGTCATTTCGGCGATCGCCGGCTCGCGGCGGTTCTCCGACGCGATCGTCATTGAGCGGAGCTGGTTGATGCGGACATTCAGCCCCGTCACGATTTCCCAGGCAATGCGCTTGTCCGCCGCCTCGAACAGCGTTTCGTAGAACTTGGTCGTTGCCCGCATCACCTCGACAGGCGCACCGGACGCCCACGCCTCAAGCAGGTTCGTCAAGGCGGCATCGAGCGAGGCGATCTGCGCGTCCGTGGCTGTCAGGGCGCAAGCCCGCGCCGCGATGCCCTCGAGCAGCGCCCGCAATTCATAGATTTCGTCGGTGCGGCCGAGATCCGGTTTGGCCACGGCGGGTCCGTGGCCCGGTATCATCTGCACCAGGCCTTCCGCCTCCAGCTGCCGCAGCACCTCGCGCACGACGGAACGGCTTACCCCGAGCTGATCGCATAGCGGCCGCTCGACCAGCCTTTCACCAGGCTGGAAATGGAAGCCCATGATCGCCTCACGCATGCGCTCCAGCGCCAGCGTCCTCAGCGTCTTGGCAGAGCGGTCGATCCGCAGCGTATCGCCTGACATTTTCTCTCCCTACCCCGATCCGGCCACAAAACAGATTCCATAGCCGATTGACAAGGCTTCTGGTGCTCCATAGTATGGTATACCATAAGATGATGTAAAGATTTCGGCGTTGCACAGCGCCGTGGCGACCGAGGACTTTCATGAAACCAGCCATTCGAAAGATCGTCACGTACATCGAGAACACGTTAATCGAGGGCGGCAAGGAAGCCCCAAAACCGCTGCGTCTGATCGGTGTCGCGGCTGTGCTGACAAATCCCTGGGCCGGCCGCGGTTTCACCGACGACCTGTCGCCGGAGATCCGCGCTATTGCTCCCGTCCTCGGTGAACTGCTGACCCGCGAGATTATCGCCGTCGCCGGTTCCGGCGAGGCGATAGAGGGTTATGGCAAGGCCGCGGTCTGCGGCACGGCGGGCGAGATCGAGCATGCATCGGCGCTGATCCATACGCTGCATTCGGCAACCATTACCGTCGCGCCGTCGGCGCCAAGACCTATCTCGCCTTCACCAATCTGCGCGGAGGGCCGAACACCCCGATCATGATCCCGCTGATGGACAAGAACGACGAAGGCCGCCGCTCCCACTATCTGACCGTACATTTCCAAATCGGCGACGCGCCAGCGCCCGATGAGCTGGTAGTGGCGCTTGGCGCTTCGATTGGTGGCCGCCCGCACCATCGTATCGGCGACCGCTATCAGGACCTCAAGGAGGTCGGAGACCTGCATGGCTGACGTCGCTGCCACCGCATGGGTCCGGGACACGGCTCCGGACGGCACCGGCTTCATCCGCGCCGGCTCCGGCGCGCCGGTTCTGCTCATTCACGGTGTCGGCATGAACGCCGCGATCTGGCACGATCAGATCGCGGCGATGAAAGACCATCATGACCTGATCGCCATCGACATGCTCGGCCACGGCGTTTCACCGCTGCCGCCGGAAGAAGCCAGCCTGTCGGATTTCGCCGATCAGGCGGTTCGCCTGCTCGACCATCTTGGCGTGGCGTCGGTGTCGATCGTCGGCCATTCGATGGGCGCGCTGGTCGCACTGGAAATCGCCCTTCGCGCCCCTTTGCGCGTTCGCGCCATCGTGTGCCTCAACGCGGTGTTCCGCCGCCCCGCGGCCTTGACGCAGGCCGTGCGCGAGCGGGCGGCCGCGCTTGGCCCTCGTGGCAACCCTTCCGCCATTGCGGCTACGCTTGCCCGCTGGTTCGGCGACCCGCTGCCGGCGAACCTTATCGGGGCGGCCACCACAGCGCGCGCCGCCCTTGAAAGGGTCGAACCCGAAGGCTACGCGCGCACCTATCGCCTCTTTGCCCGTGCCGATGCCGAGCATGCCGATGCTCTCCCCGGTCTTGCCGCACCAGCCCTGTTCATGACCGGGTCGCAAGACAGCAATTCGACCCCGGCCATGTCGGCGGCGATGGCGAGGCTTGCGCCGCACGGTCAATGCCTCGTGCTCAATGGAGAAAGGCACATGATGGCAATGGCTTCACCTGAAAAAGTGACCAAACACATCATGGAATTTCTCGACACGGAAGGAGACGCTGGCGTGAAGCCGGAGACGGATGCAGTCTTTGACAGCGGCGAATTCCGGCGCGCACTCGGCTCGTTCCTGACCGGCGTCACCATCGTCACCACGATCAGCGCGGAAGGCGAACCGCGCGGCTTCACCGCCAACTCCTTCACCTCGGTCTCGCTCGAGCCGCCGCTGGTGCTTGTCTGCATCGCCAAGAGGGCGCTGGGGCACAGTGCTTTTTCGACGTCGAGAGGTTTCGCCATCAACATCCTGTCAGAGGACCAGAAGGCCCATTCCGGCATCTTCGCTTCCAAAGCAGCGGACAAGTTCGCGGCCGTGAGCTGGCAACCGGGCCGCACTGGCAATCCGCTGATCGACGGCTGCGTTGCGGTGTTCGATTGCGGCATGGAGCAGCTGGTCGATGCTGGCGATCACTCGATCCTCATCGGCCGCGTCCGCGACTTCAGCCACAACGGAGCCCAGCCCCTCGGTTATTGCAGAGGCACCTACGTCACGCCTGGCCTCAGCCAGGAGGCGCTGGCGGCGGCGCCCCCCGATACGGAGGTCGGCGCCATTCTCGAGAACGAGGGCCGTGTGCTGTTCTTCGCAACGGCCGACGGGATTTATGAATTGCCTGCGGGGCGCGGACTGGGCACGCCCAACGATGCGCGCAGCCTCAAGGGGCGCCTTGCCGCCAGGGCCATAGACGCCCAGCTCGGCTTCCTGTTCGCGGTGTGGGACGATGCCGCCGAACCCTGGCGCACGCATGTTTATTATCGCGGAACGGTCGAGGGATCCTATTCCGACGATCGCCAGATGCGGCTTGTCGACATCGAGAAGATCGCGGATCTGAAGATCGCCGATCCCGCAGTGCGTTCGATGCTTGCCCGCTATGCGCGCGAACGTACGGAAGATGCATTCGGCGTCTATGTCGGCAACGAGGTCGAAGGTGAAGTCCGGCCGCTCGCCAAGCCCTCGCCTTCTCAAATTCCTCTTTCCGGCCGCGGGTGAAACCGATGAAGTTTTCGCTTTTCGTGCACATGGAGCGATCGGATCTGGCAAAGCCGCATTCCGAGCTTGTCGGCGAGCTGGAGGAGCTGGTTCTGCAGGCGGAAGAGGCAGGATTCGAGACTGCCTGGATCGGCGAGCATCACGGGATGGAATTCACCATCTCGCCGAACCCGTTCATCAACATCGCCTGGCTCGCCGCCAAAACCAGGCGCATCCGGCTCGGAACAGGAACCATCGTCGCGCCGTTCTGGCACCCGATCAAGCTTGCCGGCGAAGCAGCGATGGCCGACGTCGTCACCGGCGGCCGTCTCGACATCGGCATTGCGCGCGGCGCCTACGCTTACGAATACCAGCGACTTTTCCCGGGCCTCGAGGCCTGGGGTGCCGGCCAGCGTATGCGCGAGATGGTGCCGGCGATCCGCGGCCTTTGGGATGGTGATTTCGAACTCGCCGGCGAGTTCTGGTCGTTTCCGTCGACCACCTCGTCGCCCAAGCCGCTGCAAAAGCCTTATCCGCCGATCTGGGTGGCCGCACGCGATCCGAACTCGCACGACTTTGCGGTTTCCAGCAAATGCAACGTCCAGGTGACGCCGCTTGCCTCCGGCGATGGCGAAGTGGCCAGCCTGATGGAGCGTTTCAACGCAGCGTGTAATGCCCACCCCGACGTACCAAGGCCGGAGATCATGCTGCTGATGCATACTTTCGTCGCCGAGGATGCCGCGGAGGCTGACCGGCTCGCGCAGGATCTGTCGCAGTTCTACTGCCAGTTCGGCGCCTGGTTCCAGAACAAGAAGCCGGTGCACCAGGGCATAATGGAAGCGCTGACCGAAGACGAGATCGCGGCCATGCCGCAATATGCGCCTGACAAGATCAAGCAGAACCTGGTCATTGGCGAAGCCGACGAGGTGATCGCCAGGCTGAAAGCCTACGAAGCGCTCGGCTACGATCAGTATTCGATCTGGATCGACAGCGGCCTTTCCCATCGGCGCAAGAAGAAATCGCTGCAGCTCTTCATCGACAGGGTGATGCCGGCCTTTTCCGAGCCGAAAGCTGGGTTGCGATGAGCACCACTCAATTCAGGAACTATATTGACGGCAGCTTCGTCGAAGTGGCGGCGACCTTCGACAGCATCGATCCCTCGACGGGCGCGCCATGGGCGAAGATGCCCGCTGCATCGTCTGATGACGTCGACCGCGCCGTCGAAGCTGCTCACCGGGCGCTTGGCTCAGGCACGTGGCCGGCAATGACGGCAACGGCACGCGGCAAGCTTCTGGTGCGGCTCAGCGATCTGGTGGTCGCCAATGCCGACCGGCTGGCGGAACTCGAGACGCGCGATACCGGCAAGATCATCCGCGAGACCCGCGCCCAGATCGCCTATGTCGGCGACTATTACCGCTATTATGGCGGGCTGGCCGACAAGCACGAGGGCTCGTTTGTCCCCATCGACAAGGCCGACATGGAAGTGACCATCCGGCCGGAGCCAATTGGCGTCGTCGCCGCCATTGTGCCGTGGAACTCGCAGCTCTTCCTGTCCGCCGTCAAGCTCGGGCCGGCGCTGGCGGCCGGCTGCACCATCGTTCTGAAAGCATCGGAAGACGGCCCTGCCCCGTTGCTGGCCTTCGCCGAACTCGTCCATGAGGCGGGATTTCCCGCCGGGACCGTGAACATCCTGACCGGCTTCGGCCACGATTGCGGTCACCGGCTGACCAGTCATCCGCTCGTCGCCCGCGTCGCCTTCACCGGCGGTCCCTCGACCGCTCGGCAGATCGTCAGGAATACGGCGGAAAACCTCGCCTTCACGACGCTCGAGCTCGGCGGCAAAAGCCCGGTCGTGGTGTTTGCCGATGCCGATCTGGACAGCGCCGCCAACGCGGTCGTTGCCGGCATCTTCGCTGCCACCGGCCAGAGCTGCGTCGCCGGCTCGCGGCTGCTGGTCCAGCGCTCCGTGAAGGACGAATTCCTCGCCCGGCTCAAGCGCAAAGCCGAGGCGATCAGGATTGGCGATCCGCAGGATCCCGCGATCGAAATGGGACCGCTCGCCACCTCGCGCCAGCGCGAATGGATAGAGAAGATCATTGCTGAAAGCCTGGCCGCGGGCGGGCAACTGGTCACCGGCGGCATCCGCCCCGCGGGCATGGCGGACGGCTTCTATTACGCGCCGACGATTATCGACGCGCCTGATCAGACCCTTGCCTGCGTGCGCGAAGAGCTCTTCGGCCCGGTGCTCTGTGTGCTAGCCTTCGACAGCGAAGCTGAAGCGCTTTCGCTCGCCAACAACACGAAGTTCGGCCTGGCGTCCGGCGTGTTCACCACCAATCTGGCAAAAGCCCACCGCATGGCGCGCGGCATCCATGCCGGCGTGGTCTGGATCAACACCTATCGGGCGGTCTCGCCGCTGGTTCCGTTTGGCGGCTACGGCCAATCCGGGCTCGGCCGCGAGGGCGGCCTCGATGCGATCCGCGACTACACGCGTTCGAAATCGGTGTGGATACGCACCTCCGACGACCCGATTCCCGATCCTTTTGTCATGCGGTAGCCGCCGCTGGCCGGAGATGCGCGATCAAGGCGAAAACGACCGATCGCGAACAGACAACAACGAAAACAACAGAGGAGAACGACATGAAACTGATCATCACCGGCTTCCTTGCCGGATTTATTGCAACGACAGTTCTGGCAACGACGGCCGCAAAAGCCGAGGACATGGTGTTCACCAGCTGGGGCGGGACGACCCAGGAAGCGCAGACCAAATCCTGGGCCGAGCCGTTCACCGCTGCATCCGGCATCAAGGTCATGCAGGACGGCCCGACCGACTACGGCAAGCTGAAGGCGATGGTCGACAGCGGCAGTGTCAACTGGGACGTCGTCGATGTCGAGATGGATTTCGCCATCAAGGCGGCCAAGGACGGTCTGCTCGAGCCGATCGACTTCAAGGCCGTGCCGAAGGCCGACCTCGATCCGCGCTTCACCACCGATCACGCCGTCGGCAGTTTCTACTATTCCTTCGTGCTCGCCTGGAACAAGGGCGCCGTTTCGGGTGAACCGGCCGGCTGGGCCGACATGTTCGACCTGACGAAGTTCCCGGGCAAGCGGACCTTCTACAAATGGTCGGCGCCCGGTGTCATCGAGATCGCGCTGCTGGCCGATGGTGTCCCGGCGGACAAGCTCTATCCGCTGGATCTCGATCGCGCCTTCAAGAAACTCGACACCATCAAGTCGGACATCGTCTGGTGGAGCGGCGGGGCGGAGTCGCAGCAATTGATCGCATCCGGCGAAGCGACGTTCGGCCAGCTGTGGAACGGCCGCGTCTTCGCACTGGACAAGGATGGCGCCGATGTCGGCGTCTCCTGGAATCAGAACCTGACCGCCGCCGACGTTCTGGTGGTACCGAAGGGTGCCAAGAACAAGGATACGGCGATGAAATTCCTCGCCGCGGCGAGCAGCCCCGCCGGCCAGGCCAAATTTGCCGAAACCAGCGGTTATGCGCCGATCAACACCAAGGCCAAGGCAGAGATGCCGGCCGATGCCGTGAAATCGCTGCCGGACGCTCATGTCGACGGACAGATCAATCTCGACATGAACTACTGGGCCGCCAATCGCGACACCATCGCCGCGCGCTGGTATGCCTGGCAGGCGAAATAAGCCCGCCCTTGAACCGCAATGGACGAGACGGTTCGCTCCGTCTCGTCCCGTAGCCGGGTCGCTGTCATGTCGGTCGAAACACGCCGGAACCTTGGAACGGTGCGGGTGCCGGCAGGTCTCAATGGCCTGCTGCCGGCCCTGATTCTGATTGTGCTGTTCTTCGTCGTCCCCGTGCTGGCGCTGCTTTTGCGCAGTGTCACGGAGCCCGAGCCAGGCTTGCAGAACTATGCGGCCCTGCTTGGTGACGGCACCTATGCGCGGGTGTTCTTCAACACATTCCTGGTCGCGGCGTTGGTCACCGTCGCCACGGTCCTTGTCGCCTTTCCGGTCGCCTGGATGCTGGCGATCATGCCTTCGGGACTGGCCTCGATCATCTTCGGCATCATCATTCTGTCGATGTGGACGAACCTGCTCACCCGCACCTATGCCTGGATGGTGCTCCTGCAGCGTACCGGCGTGATCAACCGGACGCTGATGACCATCGGCGTCATCGACCACCCGCTGCCGCTCATCAACAATCTCACCGGCGTCACCATCGGCATGGTCTATATCATGCTGCCCTTCATGATCCTGCCGCTGGTCGGCACGTTACGGGCGATCGATCCGATGACGCTGCGTGCGGCGTCGCTGTGCGGCGCAAGCCCTTTCCAGGCGTTCCGCCGCATCCTCGTGCCGCTGTCGCTGCCCGGCGTCGCGGCCGGCGGCCTGATGGTCTTCGTCATGTCGCTCGGCTACTTCGTAACGCCGGCACTGCTCGGCGGCACGTCGAACATGATGCTTGCCGAAATGATCGCGCAAATGGTCCAGTCGCTGCTCAACTGGGGGCTCGGCAGCGCCGCTGCCTTCATCCTGCTTGTCGTCACCATGGTTCTCTACGCACTGCAGCTGCGCCTTGTCGGTGCCAGGCGCACGAGCGGAGGCATCTGAGATGCTGCTCGACTATGACCGCATGGGTTGGCTACGGGTTGCCCTGCTCGGCTTCACCGCGCTGGTCGCCGGCTTTCTTCTGTTGCCGGTGGTTTTCATCGTCCTGCTCTCCTTCGGCTCGTCGCGCTGGCTGGCTTTTCCGCCGCCCGGCTGGACGCTCAAATGGTACCAGGAGCTTTTTGCCGATCCGGCTTGGCTCAACGCCGCGCTGACCAGCGCCCGAATCGCCACCATGACGGCGATCCTGGCAGTAGCGATCGGCCTGCTCGCCTCCTTTGCCCTGGTTCGCGGACGGTTTGCCGGACGTGAGATCCTGCGCGGCCTGCTGCTGACGCCGATGGTGCTGCCCGTCGTTGTCTTCGCCATCGCCATCTACGCCTTCTTCCTTCGCCTTGGCCTCGGCGGCACCACCATCGGCTTCGTCATCGCCCACACCGTGCTGGCGCTGCCCTTCGCCATCATTCCGATCGCCACCGCGCTCGAAGGGTTCGACAAGTCGATCGAGGACGCGGCAATCGTCTGCGGGGCAAGCCCGCTCGAGGCCAGGCTCAGGATCACCTTGCCGTCGATCCGGATCGGCATCTTCTCCGCCGCGATCTTTTCCTTCCTCGCCTCGTGGGACGAAGTCGTGGTGGCGATCTTCATGGCCAGCCCCAGCTTGCAAACCTTGCCCGTCAAGATCTGGGGCAGTCTGCGGTCGGACCTCAGTCCGGTGATCGCCGCTGCCTCCAGCCTGCTGGTCGGGCTGACGCTTGCCCTGATGGTGATGACGGCGCTGCTGCACCGAAAGTTCCGGACATGACCCACCCTTTCCTCTCCATCCGCAATCTGCGCAAGGCGTTCGGGGCGATCGTCGCCGTGCACGACGTCACGCTGGACATTCCCAGGGGCGAGTTCCTGACCTTCCTCGGGCCCTCCGGTTCGGGAAAATCGACGACGCTCTACGCGATCGCCGGCTTTCAGGACCCGACTTCCGGCGATGTCTTGCTGGAAGGAAAATCACTGCTTGCAGTGCCTTCGCATAAGCGCAACATCGGCATGGTCTTCCAGCGCTACACGCTGTTTCCGCATCTGACGGTGGCCGAAAACGTCGCTTTTCCGCTGCGGGTTCGCCGCCGGCCGGACGCCGACGTGAAGAAAAAGGTCGCCGACATGCTGGCCCTGGTGCGGCTCGAAAGCTTTGCCGGACGCTTACCCGGTGCGCTGTCGGGCGGCCAGCAGCAGCGCGTCGCGCTGGCCCGGGCGCTGGCCTACGATCCTCCGATCCTTTTGATGGACGAGCCATTGTCGGCGCTCGACAAGAAGCTGCGCGAGGAAATCCAGGGCGAAATCCGCCGCATCCATCGCCAGACCGGCGTCACCATTCTCTACGTCACCCACGATCAGGAAGAGGCGCTGCATCTGTCGGACCGAATCGCCCTGTTCAAGGATGGCCGCATCGAGCAGACCGGCACCGGCGAGGATCTCTATCTCAGGCCGGCGACCGATTTCGTCGCCGGCTTCATCGGCAATTCGAATTTCCTCGCCGCCGAACATCTCGGCACCACCAACGGCACGACAACGATCCGCATGACAGACGGTTCGGTGATATCCGGAGTCAGGGCCAACGGCACGTTCGGCAAAGGCCAGAAGACCAGGCTGATGATCCGGCCCGAAGCCTTTAGCATGGAGCGGAGCCCGGCGAGCGCGGAACTGAATGTCGAGATCGTCGACATCGCATTTTACGGCGAGCGCCGGCGGATCGTCGCGCGCATCGCCGCTGGACAGGAGGTTGACATCAGGCCGACCTCCGCCGCCATGCAATCGCAGGATGTGTGGCCCTGCAGCCGGCAGGTCTTTTTCGATCCCGCTGCTGCATTCCTGTTTCCGGCCTGACTAAGCCGCGGTGGATCGCCGCCCTTCAACGCTTCGCAGCGATGGAAGCGTGCTTGGGGACAAGCTGTGGTTAGGTCCATCATCAGCTTCGGTCAGCAACGCGCAACGTGATCGACGCTGCAGTCGGCTGATTGGATGGCGGGCGCAACTCCCGTATCCATTGACAGTCGTCATGCTCGGTTGGAAGATGAAGAAGGTCAGCGGCGATAGCCATACGGGAAGGCAATGGTCCAACCGCCAGATACCGGACACCATCCTGGCAGCGTCGTCGCGGTCATCGTCATTTGTTTGATCATCGTTGCTTTGTTCTTCATAGGCTTCAGATACTCAAGGCCAGGCCAGGGTACCCTCGTTATTCCCGGCGGTACGCTGCAGCAACCGTAAATCCGACCCCTTGGCGCTGACGCGAAGCCGTTCTCAGGCTGCCAAACGTGCCCGGCGGGACTGGGGGACGCCGCAGAATGGGCCGGCGATTCGCAGCCGGTCTTTTGCTTCCCGCCGCGGCATTCCTTTCCCACCTAAACAACGAGCCTGACCGGTGTGAGGTCGACGATACTAGGAGACGACGAGCGCTCAGCCACTAGGCACTAGACGGCCCTGATCAGCCGGAGCAGAGAAAGCGCTTCGAAAAAGGTCCCCTTGCGAAAGGCAAGATAGGTCGGCTCTTCGACACCATGGAACCGGCGCTTGAAGGTCGCCTGCCCCTGCAGATTGAAGCGGGTGCGATTGACCCAGAGGGAGTCATAGGCACGCTGGAAGGCGTGCCGCCAGAAATCGCTTTCGGCAAACCCGCTAGGTCCGATTTCGACAAGCGGCGACAGGCCTAGGGTGACGACGGAAACACCTTCATCGCGAAAGCGGTCGACCGCGAATTTGGTCAGGCCGATCTCGGCATGCGCCGAGGCATCGATGTGCTTGCGCTTGAACGAGGTGGTGTAGCCGATGACCTTGCCGTCGCTGAACAGCGGATCGAAATCCAGCAAGGCCACGAGCTCCCCATCCGGACCGTGCAGGACGAAACGGCGCATATCGACGCCAAGGTGATCGGCAAAGGGCCTGTTGAGAAATCTCATCTCCCAGCGCTTGACGATGCGGTCGGCCCGCCAATTCTGGGAGAGCCTGGCAATCTCGTCGAGGAAGACAGTCCCGTTGTCCTCTGCGAAGGAAAAACCCTTCTTCAAGAGCCAGCGTTCGGAATAGCGCACTGTCTCATTGCGCTTTCCGGAAAAGTCGTGTCTGGGCAGGACAAGCCTGGTGTCGACGCCGAGGCGGTTGACCTGATAGCCAAGCCCGGCAAGCACGCGCGCCGTCTGGTCGCCGATCTGCACGAACCACGGGCTGCCGGCAACCTCGATGAAACGTCTGATATAGTCGCGCCGATCGGCCGGGGCAGCCACTGGATCACCGAGCGCGAAATGATGTCGCGTTTTGCTGCCGTAAGCGATGTAGCCCTGGGCATCGCCGAAGTAGTGAAGCCCCTTCTGCACGGCGGTCGAATAGGCAAGGGAAAAATCACCGTGGCGACGGACCAGCGCCAGGCGCTCGACATGGTTCAGCTGCAGCCGCGGTATTTTAGGCCCGCGGTTCTCCAGGAAACGATCGAGGCGTCTTCGCAGTGACGGCATGGTCGACTTTCGCGTGCCGGCTAGGCCGATGAAAGAGCTGACGGACCCCAAAACCGATCATATTGCCGCGAGCTGATCCTTATCTCAGCGCGGCATGTTTACCCGGCCGGAGCCGCCAGATTCGTAGGCGCAATCTGCCTCGGTCCCGCCCCCAGGCGGCAACATGCATTGTTGTCGACGCCCAGCGCCTGACGGCTGGTTGCTGCGCCCTTGGCGACACGAAAATCAATGCCACTTTCGGAAGCGCCAGGTCACCTGCCAACACGATGTTCTTATCGAACGGCGCTCTGCGAAGATTCCGCTTGATAGGAAGCCAGGAACTCGTCGCGTTCTGCTATCCACAAATCAGCGTAGTCGACATTCTGCCATTCGGCAAACCACGGGCCGCCGCTGGTATAGTGGACCGCCTTAGGTGTGCCGACCGCAGGCTTTTCATTCCAACCTTCGAGCCAATTCCACTCTACCGGCAATGAGCCCAAATCTTTGTCGGCAACCCACTGCATTCGGTGAAGATAGGCGCCACTTTCCTGATTCACGACCTCTGGCGTGAGCGATCTGACCGAAGGATGCGCGCAATTGAACAGCATCAGCGACGACCAGTTTTTCCGAGGATAGGACGTCTGGACCACACCATCCATCTTGGTTGTGGCCTTCGGCGTATAGTCATGCTGGACGCAATAGACCGCCTTGTCCGAGTCCGTATATTTCAGCAGGCCTGCGACATCACCAAGCCACAGGAAATCGCAATCGCAAAACAGGGCCCAACCCGTGTAGTCGGCGAGAAAGGGCGTGAGGAAGCGCGTGTAGGTGAACTCCGTTGAGGCGAGCGGATCTTTTTCCCGCCAATATAGCCCGCGGGCACGCATCTCGTCCTGTTTGATCGGAATGACGGAGACAGGCGCCGACGCATGTTTGAGCAGCGAGTGTCGCGCGACGTCGTACGCGATCGGCTCACGGCTGTCCCATCCGATAAATACCCTAAACGCATCAGTCATATTCACTACCCTGGCTTTCGATTTTTACGGTCGTACACTAACTAGTTGGCGATGGCTCGGCAACAATTGCGGTCAACCAAGCCGGTTTCTCACAGATTTGTCCTGGCCTCAGCGTTGCTTTTTTGGGTGGACCGGGCCTCGCATTCCCAATGCGACACGGGCCCATTTCTGATAGGTGTAGCTGGCCGAATACGCGGCCACCATCGCACCAATGGAACCGTCCAGAAATCCCAGCCGGAAAATATAGCTGCGCACATAGGCCCAGACCGAGCGCAAAACCGCCTTGCCTATCGAGCTTTTTTTGCCCTCGGCAAGCAGTTGCGCGGCGGACGCTTCTGCGTACCGGCCGATCTTGTCGTGGGCATCTGCCAAGTCGGTAATGGAATCGTGCTCGATCGGCTGAGACAATCGGCTGACCTTCCCGTTCACCAATACCTTCTCGTGCACGGTGTCGTCGCTGAACCGCCCGGAGCGGCGACGGAAGAGCCTGAGCACCAGATCGGGCGACCAGCCGCTATGGCGGACAATGTGCCCGCAAAAGCGCGATCTTCTCGGTATTTCGAAGCCGTCATTGGCTTTTGGGTCGGCGATTGCGGCCCTTATTTCCGCGCCGAGCGGCGCCTCCACCCACTCATCGGCATCCAGCGAGAGGATCCAATCCCCCGTTGCCGCGGCCAGCGCACGGTTTTTTTGCGCACCAAAACCGGGCCAATCAACGGTCATCAGAACCTTTGCTCCCAGAGCACCGGCAATCTCCCTGGTTCTGTCGCTGCTGTTGTTGTCGAGAACGACGATCTCATCGGCAAAATGGACCGACCGAAGGCATTGCGCGATGGATGCCTCCTCGTTGCGGGTGATGATAATGACCGAGAGCGCCGGCACGGTCAGAATGCTCCGGCATCAAAGCTGCCACTGTCATTCGAATGCATCTGCAGCATCGGCTCCCGGCCCGTTAGCACACTGAGGGTACTAACCTAATTCAACAAAGTCGAAAATCATTTCAGATCAAGGCCTTCATACAGCGCCATCATTCGCTTGATCATGACATTGAAATCATAGTGTTCGGCCGCCGCTCTCACCCGGGCTGCGGTCTCAGGTCGTGACGACAACTGCAGCGCGTGCGCGAGCGCTGCAGCGAGGTCGCTTTCGCTGGCCGCATCGCAAACGAGCGTCGGCTCGAACCGCTCGACAAGCTCGCGCGCTCCACAGCCGGTGCTTACCACGGCGGGCAAGCCGCTGGCCATCGCTTCGATGACCACTGTGCCGAAAGGATCATAGATGGAAGGCAGCACGGCAATATCGGCCGCGCCGTACCACGGCAGCATGTCTTTCTGCGGCCCCAGCATCTTGAGCCGTGCGCCGAGACCGAGCCTGTCACCGGCCTGCCTGAAGGCGTTGGCGCGCGAATCATGGCCGATGACCCACAATTCAGGCTCGCCATCGAGCCTAGCGACCGCCTTCATCAGTGCAAGAAGTCCTTTTCGCGCAAAGCCCGAGCCGACAAACAGGACGACCGGCCTGTTTTCGTCGACGTCGAGCCGCGCGCGGATTGTCGCCCGATGCTGCTGGCGCAGCTGCGGGTTGAAGCGGTCGAGATCCACCCCGTTGGGAATATGGTGCACATTTTCCGCCGGATAATCGTAGTGACGGACAATGTCCTCTGCCACCATCTTCGAAATGGCAATGACAGCTTTGAGCCTCGGGCTGGCGTAGGTTGCACGTTCAAGGCGCAGCGTCTGGCGGTGAAAGGGGCTCAGCGCCATTGCCGCCCTGCCAAGCCGCGTCTCGAAACGCCGCCGCTCGGCAAGATAGGCGGCATGAACGCCCTCCCCGGCCCGGAAGACATCGCAGCACGGGAGGCGATCGTTGCTCTGCACCAGCGCCGGCGGCATCTCGGCGATCTTGCGGCAGGCAGCTTGGGCAAAGGACGTCGCCCGCAGCGAACGCGGAAACCGGCGGCCGGCACAATGGATGAACTCGATGCCTTCATAACGCGGCCAGTCGCCGGACAGCACGGCCACCCGCCGCTGACGCGCGGCGAATGCGGCCATGATGTTTTCCAACATGATCTCGCCGCCACCGAAAGGCGCATAACGCTGGCGCACGAACAGGAGCGGCCTGTCGAATTGAATTTCGGTGCCACGAATGCCGGCGTACATGGGGTCTGGGCTCCGGCCTTGTTGCCATCTGACGATGTCTATAGAGGCCAGCTCGCATCGGCAACACTTGGAAAGCTCACCCGCCGGAACTCAGAACAGGCCTGTGTCCATTGTCCGCAACTGCTTGCGATTTGCCTAACGGTGCTGCATGTAGAAATTAACTGCAAACAGCGGATCAGCGCCAGCTCCAGCCGGGCGGTGACCGCCATGAGGGGAATCGATGGCTTGAGCAAAGCAACCTGGCCCGCCATTGTCCGCCGGACGATTACCGACACCGCCATATATCGGCTGAGACACACCTTCGGAAGACGGGCAGAAGTGTCATCGCTGCGGCCGATAACGCCCCTTAAAGCGAATGACCTGCCTTTGATCCTCGTCATCCGCAACGAGGCGGACAGGCTACGCCCGTTCCTGAAGCACTATCGCGAACTCGGCGTCACCAGATTCGCCGTCCTCGATGACCGCTCGACAGACGGAACAGCTGAGCTTCTGGCCGAGCAGCCAGATGTCGATCTATTCAGCTCGCCGATCACCTATTCGCAGTCGGACCTGGGAAACCTTTGGCGTCAGCGGATTGTGCAGATCTATGGTCAGCCTCGCTGGTATCTGACCGTGGATGCGGACGAATATCTTGTCTATGACGGTATGGATCAGCATCCGCTCGGTGCGATGGCCGACTGGCTCAAGCGGCGCGGAATGACACGCCTGCTGGCGCCGATGATCGACATGTATCCGAGCGGAAACATCTGGGACGTACCCTTCGATCCCATCGTGCCGCCATGGCAAGTTGCGGACCATTTCGACGGCAGCGGCTATGAGGTGACGAGGAGCCCCCGGCATCTCAAGATCACAGGCGGCCCGAGAACCCGGCTTTTCGCCAGGCAGCACAAGTTGACCAAGTTTCCTCTGATATATGTTGATCGCCAGACGATTTTTACGTCGATTCACTCACCGCTGCCCTACTGGCGAAACTATATAAAGGGATTGGCTGGCCTGCTTCATTTCAAGTTCTTCGCCGATTTCAACGACAAGGCGCAGGTCGCGGTGGCGGAAGGTCAGTATTGGAACGGCGCTTCCAAATATCGCCAGTATCATGAGGTATCGAGCGGTAAAGCCGCTCTCAGCGCGATGAGCGAACAGTCAATGCTGTACGAAGGAGCTCACAGCCTGTTCAAAACGGGTTTGATCGACAAAATTGATTGGTAGACGGCATTTCAAGCAGATGCCGAACCGACATCATGCATAACCGAATGCTTTCATAAGCTGGGCACCTCGTCCTTGGACCAGGTCCTGTAGCTCGGCGTTTCCAAGTTCGGAGCGCCATCTTCCGCTCCCGTCATAGATCGGCTGATTGACCTGTTGGTTCCGGAGCACCGCATGCGGCGTCTCGCCGCTGGCGTCGGTCGGCTTGAACCACTGCTGCGGGTTCTTGTGATAGTCGAGGAGATCCGGGCTGAAGGTTACATCGAGAAAGCCGCATATCTGCTCGACGACTTTGGCCGGATTCTCGACCAGGTCCTCATAGCGATAGATCAGCACATCCGGCTTTCCCCGTTCCGCAAGAACCAGCGCATTGTCGTTGATCCAGCGGTCGAGAGCCTCCGTTGGGTCGCCAAGTCGTTTGATCAGGGACGCTACGACGTCGCGCCCATCTCGCACCGGCATGACGAAACGCGCACCGGGCACGAGCCGGCGAATGCGGGCGACACGGCGGATATGCCGCGGTGTCTTTTCAAGCAGCAGGTTCTTTCCAGCATCGAGCGCCGCCCGCTTCAGTTTCCAGAAGCGGAACATGGCCAGTGGCGTCCACTTGAAGAAAATGTTGGTTTCCTGGAGCGGCAGGTAGACGTCGGGATGCGACGCAAGGATCGTCGCAATCAACGTCGTCCCGCTATGGCCGCAGCCGCAAATGAATCCGGTCCGCATCACCATGTCGGCAATGCTCCCTAACCCAAGGCGACCCGGGCGCGGTTATCGACGCGAGCGTAGCACAAGCCGTTCGTGCTAAAAACCTTGTCCAGCTTCTCCCAATATTCGAACTTAGCCAACTGCTCGTCACAATAGGCCACGTCGTCCTCGGAAAGATATTCCCCGTAACCGCCTATCTTGCCCTTGCGCACCTTGAAGCTTTCGGGATCATTCGCATCGCGCGGCTGTAATATCTTGCCGTATCGATCGGACAGATCACCGGTCGATTCACTCACTTTCATCTTGTCGAACGTTCGGTTGTTCGCCACCTCGACAAGCGTCCGATCGTCAGCCTGCTGGTTCAGGAATCCAAGGATCGCGCGAAGGACACCAGCCGTATCCCGATGCATATCTTCATATTGAAGATACCGGATTTCGCGCATCCGGGGCATGGCCGCGAACCAATGCAGATTAAATCTGATGATCTTTTCAATCCCATGATTGTCGCTTCTGATAAAATCGCTGAACGATCCCGCTGGAAGCATGTGGCGCTTCTGAACCTGAAAGTACCCTGAGACCACCGTATCTCTTGGATCGCGAACAAGCATTATTGTTCTTCTCTTCTTGTATCGAGATTTATTCTCCTTGAGGCCCGATATCGGTCGAAGTAACTTGTGGTCGGTTCCGTCGTGAATGTATTGAACTTCAACTCCGAGATCGTCCAGCATGACACGCAGCCACGTGCGCCCCGATTTTGGAAAGGATACGATAAGAGGAAGAGGCGGCTCTTTGGCCTGGAAAAATTTTAGAAAGGACATGTTTAGAAAGGACATGGAGAGACCTCCTTTAGATTATCAGAGCTGGCGCCCGAACCGCTGCCGGCCAGACCAACCCCATTACTGGGCGCCTAAGCCTACGGCTAATTCGAACACAAGGCAGAAATGCCGGCAAGAATTGCGATCCTCTGCGGGGCGAATTGGCCTTTACTATATCCCGGTTCGGAATGCCTTATGTTTTTTGGCCTGTTGCGACGACTGTTCGACACGGGCGCTCCATTCCGCGGTCCGTCGGCCGAACTCCTTAATGCGCATCGCGTCGAAGCGTATTCAGTGACGCGCTTTTGGACGACATGCATTAGCCACTCACTTTTGTGAGCCATGGCGCCAGAATGGACTCGGCCTCGCCCATCACCACGGACCAGGGGCGTTCCCGTTTCGAGACCAGCACGGCCGATGGATAGTAGGGCGTGCGGTCGCCCTCGACCGGCCAGGAGCGTTTGAAGCCGTCGCCCAGAATGAAAACCGAGGGGATGCCGAGCGCGCCGGCCAGATGCGCTCCGGTATTGCTGATGGTCACCACGGCGTCCATCGCGGCAACCTGCGCGGCGAAAAGATCCATGTCGACGAGCTGATCGACCGATCTGTCATGAAGAATTCGCTCCGGCTCACCGTCGGTCAGGATCTTCAGATCGGTCTCGATCTGGCCGTACTGCAGCGAGACGAACCGGAGGTCCGGTCGGCCGATCAGGTTTCGCCAGGCGGCAAGCGGCGGCAGGTCTTTGCCGGGATTGGAGCTGCCCCATGCGATACCGACCAACGGCCGTCCTTCCTTCCGGTAGCGGGCGCGAAGTTCAGCGACCCGGGCCGGATCCGGCTTAAGGGGCACGAAATGCTCGCGGATCGTCGCCTCGTCGGTTTCGAAAACGGCAGTCAGATGCTGGACGCCGGCGAAGGCCTGCGCCTCGGCATAGGCGGCCTTGCCGCCAGCGCCGACCGGCCGCACATCGGCGGTCGGAAAAGTGCGCTGAAAGAGCGGTACCAGGCGGCGCTCGACCAGCACGATCGAGCGGGCGGCGCGCTCCAGGGCACAGCCGACGGAACTCGCATGATGGATCGCGGTGGCCAGACCCTGCTTTTCGGTTTCCATCAGATCAATCAGCAGTGTCTGGCCAGAAATATCCTGGCCCAGCCACTCGCCATCGACGCGGCCGTTGACGATGTGGCGTCGGGCGATCCTGAGTTCGGCGGCTGCGCCATAAGCGCCCATCCGCATCAGCGCCTTGCTGAGCTCGTCGATCAGGTGGACCTCGCCCCTCGACTTCGCAATGGATCCAAGAGCCAGGGCTTTCGGCAGGGCCGCCGGCCAATCGCGGGACTCGACGCTTCGCCGATAATCCGCCATCTGATCGGCAATGTCGCCGTCGCGCCAGCGAAGGAAGAGCTGCCGGCGGTGACGTCGGAACCAGACCTTGTATTTGTAGCCTGCAAGCGCGACAGCGCGGCGCAACCGGCCGAGAAGTAGGCTACCTTCCATCGCCAGCTCCGCTGATGATTTGCATGACCCGTCCGCCTGCTTCCTGCACTGCCGACGCCCAGGCTCGGCCGCCTTTTCGGGCCAGTCGAACGCTCGGATATGCGGCGACGGTCTCGCCGAAGGCAGGCCAGGACAGTCGAAACCCGTCGTCGAGCATGACAATCGTCGGCACGCCGAGCGCTCCGGCCAGGTTGGCGCCGGTATTGCTGATCGTCACCACCGCGTCGAGCGCCGCAATTTGGGCGGCAAAGCGGTCCATGTCCGTCAACTGGTCGACGGAAGCGTCATGGATGATGCGCCCCGGCGCGTGGCGCTCGAACTCGGAGAGGGCCGGCCCGACATCGCCATATTGCAAGCTGACGAGGCGCCCCGGCAGACTGCTGAACAGCGTCCGCCAATCGTCCAGGGCCGGCAGATCCTTGCTCTTGTTGAGGCTTCCCCAAGCAAATCCGATCAGGGGACCTGGGCCGCCATCGAGATAGGTGCCGCGCAGCTCGGCAACCAGTCGGCGGTCCGGCTCCAGCGGAACGAAGGGCGCGCGTGCCGCCGGGTCGTCCGGCCAGAAATGCTTTGCGAGCGTCTCGAAACCGGCAACGACATCGGCGTCCACCGCCGCCATGTCCTCTTCCCCTTCAATCCTGACATCGAGCGCAGGATATGTTCTGCGATAAAGCGGTGCCAGTCGCGGCTCGACGAAGACGATGCATCGACCGGCAGCCGCAGCTGCTGGACCAAGCAAAGACGCGAACTGGAAAAAGATCGCCAGGTCGCCTTCGCGACGATCGACGAGAAGCGTGCGACCCGCAAGATCACTGCCATCCCAATCGGGCCTGCCGCGCAGCTGCTTGCTCGCCGCCATCAACTGCCAGATGCGATTTCCTCCGTCGAGACGCCTCAGTCCACGCCCCGCTTTCTTGATCAGGCCGAGATCGCCAAGCTGCTCACCAAGCACGCCAAGCGCCAGTGCATGGTCGCGAGCAGTTTGCCAATCACCACGCTGCACGCTTTCCTCCATCAGCCTCATATGCCGTTCGGCGCTTTCGTCGGCGTGGCGCGAAGGACGTCTAAGAAGTTCCTTTGCCCGCTCGAGAACCTTCTGCAGCCGCTTGCCGACGGCGCCTTGCGGGCGCAGATCGGCGGTTTTTGCCTTCTGAAGGATGGTTCGTCTGTTCTGCACGGCGATGTTCTATCGTCCCCGGGGAGCGTCGGAAAGCGTCGTCAGGATCGACGAGAGCCGCCGGCCGGCCTCGTCGAGCACCAGCGACCAAGGGCGCCCCTCCTTGCGAATGACAATGCCCTTCGGATACCAGGGTGTCCGGTCGCCAGTCACTGGCCATGCCGTCTGAAAATTATCGTCGATGAGGAAAACAGTCGGCACGCCAATGGCTCCCGCAAGATGGGCCGCCGTATTGCTGATCGTCACGACAGCATCGAGTGCGGCGAGCTGTGCGGCGAAACGGTCCATGTCGACCATCTGGTCGACGCTGTCGTCAAAGATCAGACGCGCGTCGTTGCCGTTGCGAAGGCGCCGCAACGCCGGCTTGATCTGCCCGTACTGGAGCGAAACGAATGTCGCTGGCGTCTGGGCGATGAACCGTGCCCATTCAGGAAAATCAGGCACGTCCTTGGTATGGGACTTGCTGCCCCAGGAGAGACCGACCAGCGGCAGATCCGTCATCGCCCGATAGCGCTTGCGGAATGCCTCGACGAGTTCAGGATCTGCCCGCAGCGGTACGAAGTCGGCAGCAAGCTTTTGGGCGTCGCGTCCGAACACCCAGGCGAGATCTTCGAAAGTCGCGTGTTTGTCGCCGACCACATCCCGCTGCGCCGGGACCACGGTCGCCTTCGGGAACGTTCGCTGCAGAATTGATACCAGGCGCGGCTCGACCCGAATTGTTGCACTTTGGGCATAGGCAGCGGCAGCGCCGGCCAGTCGCGCGTGGCGGATAACCCGGCCAAGGCTGCGCGGGTCATCCTCCACAAGATCGATCAGCAGTGTATCCGATCCGAGATTCTCGCCGGTCCACTCGTTGGCGCTCTTCCCTTTCCGCAGCCGGCGAGCGGAAAGCCGAAGCTCAGCTGCCCGCGCAAAGTTGCCAAGGCGTTCGAACGCCTGGCCCGCCTTCTGCATCAGCTCCGGGTCGCGATTATGATCGGCCGTGACAGCCATCTCATTGGTACCGGCTTCAAGGCCTTTCCAGTCCCTGCGCACGATCAGGGCCTCAACCTTGGCCTGTAGCTCAAGAATGGAACGAGGCTGCTTGGGACTGAAAAACAACCTGCGCACCGCCTTTTTGTACCGGCGCACCTGAAGGCCCAGTCCACCAATCACATACCGGACATAGGAACCGTGATAAAAGCTGGTCATCGGCCTTCAGCGCAATACGCTCTGCCGCAGCTTTTTGCCGCTTTCGACCATCGGATCGGGCGTCTCCAGGTGGAATATCGAACGATATATCTCGCTGTGCTTGGCAAGCTGGTCATGCGTTCCAGCATCGACAAGCTGTCCGGCGTCAAACACGAGAATACGATCGGCCGCCTTGATTGTAGACAGCCTGTGCGCAATGCAGATCACCGTGCGCTGAAATGTGTTGTCGAAGGCTGCCTCCATGACCGCCCGTTCGTTTTCACCGTCGAGCGCGGATGTCGCTTCATCATAGACGATTACCGCAGCATTCTTGAGCAGGGCGCGTGCGATGGCAACGCGTTGTTTCTGCCCGCCCGACAGGTTGGTGCCGCTCGGCCCGACAAGCGTGTCGAGCCCGTTTTCGAGCGCAGACGCAAAGCTGGTGACCCGGGCGAGATTCGCAGCGGACTCGATTTCCTGATCGGTGGCGTTTGGGCGACCGTCGCGAATGTTGTCGCGGATCGAGCCTTCGAACAGGAAGACGTCCTGAGATACCAGTGCGATGTTATCGCGAACGTCGGCCAGGCTGATCTTCGAAATGTCCTTTCCGTCGATCAGGATCCTGCCCTTGTCCGGCTCCATCAGGCGCAGGATCAGATTGACGATGGTGGTCTTGCCGGCGCCGGAGCGGCCGACGATCGCCAGCTTCTCACGAGGTCGCACGTCGAAGGAAACACCCTCGAGCGCGGGGCTGTTGCCGTCATAGGAAAAGGCCACATCTTCAAAGCGGATACCACCATCGACGTCGGTCAGACGCTCGCCCGCAATCGCGAGTCGCCGTTGCTCGGGCGTGTCGATCAAATCATACATCTGCTCGACGGCGACCATTTGCTTCTGGATGTCGACATTGACCCGGGCCAACCGCTTGGCAGGCTCATAGGCAAGCAGGAACGCGGTAATGAAGGCCATGAATTCGCCGGGCGTCTTGCCGTTGCCGAGGGTCTGCCAGCTGGCGTACATAACGAAAAGCCCGATGATCACGCCGCCGCCGGTCTCCATCAATGGGCTCATCAATGCTGACGTCCGGTTGATCTGGATGCCACGTCTTTCCATCTTGCGGACGGCCTTTGCAAAGCTGGCAACCGCCTTGTCCTCGAGCTGGAAGGACTTGATGGTGCGGATGCCTTCGACGGCTTCCGTGCCGATCGACTGGACTTGTGCGGCCAATTCCGTCTCGCCCCTCGCCAGCGCCTTGAGCTTCCTTGTTATCGCGCCGACTGACAGGAACAGCATCGGCAGAACCGCCACGGATATCAGCGACATCACCGGGTCCTGCTTGACCATGACGCTGGCCAAGGCAATCAGGGTCAGCAGATCAGAGACGGCGCTGCTCGTGAGGGTGAGAATAACGGTCGCCCCGGCGCGCGCGTTGAACATGATTTTGGAGATGAATTTTGCCGGATGCTGGTTCGCGAAACGGCTGATGTCGAAATACACCATTCGGGAAAATTGCCGGTTTTGCAGGTCCGAAACGATAGCCCGGCGAATCTTTCCCGTCGTGATGGTCTGGCAGTAGGCAGCTATGCCCTTGACCAGGAAAATGCCGATGATGACGGCGCTGATACCCGATACAGCGGCAGCGTCTCGCTCGACATAGATGGTGTTGATCATGACTTTCATGATCCAGGCCGCCGCGCCGGTCGCCGCAGCAGCGGCGATCGAGCACAGCAAACCTGTCACATACAGCATCTTGTGCGGCGGCAGATTTTCGCCAATCAGACGCTTGATCAGCGGATATGCTGGGGCCGTTGACACTCGTTTCTTTGTAATCATCTCGTCGCCGCCCGTTGCGATCCCGTCCGGTCTTCACGTTATCTTGAAGCGCGAGACGGTTTCGATCACCTGTCTGTGGCTTCGTTCCCGACCGCAGTCAATGCCGAACCGGATCCTTGCACGTCATCGGCCTATGACCGTCGGTTCCTCGCATGCGAGCATAGCGGACCCCAGCCACGCGGCTCTTGCGCCATTCGTCGTCGGCCGCGCTATGCCTGGTCAGTGTTTCGCGAGGACCATGAGATGGCTTCCAAGAGGCGATGTGTGATTGCTTTTGATTGAAAAGCCCACATCCGAAAGCACCGCGATCATCTCCTTATCCTTGCCAGGAGGGACGCGGGCAACGATCGTTTGAGCACGCCCGGCGATATCGCACAGCACGCGTCGCGCCTTGTCCGCGCCGAGGCTCCACTGCATGTGATGGTAGACCGCCAGCAGCATGACGATGTCGTACTGCGGTTGGAGAACATTTTGCAGCTTCCGGCTGCCAAGATCGAGACAATCGAACCGGCTTTGGACCGGACAACCCAGGAAGATCATCCTGGCCGTCTCGATATGCGGCTTGAGAATGTCGATCCCATGGATCGAACTCGGTCCTAGCTTGGATATCTCATAGGCGACAACACCCATGTTGCAGCCAACATCGAGAATGGATTTCCCGGCGTAGTCGACCTCTGCTGAGAATAGGCCGTCCAGTCGGTCGTCCCACGTTCCCTTGAATCTCTTTTGCTTATTTGACCACCACAAATCATTGTTCTCCAAAAACGGCGCCGGACTGGTTACCTTGACGGAGGGGGACTGTGCGCCCGGCCTAACTCGGTCCAGTTGCTGGCGCGCAAACGACACTGTCCTGAGCGTCCTGTAAACGCAACCGCGGGAGAAAGGAACTCCTGATCACAGCATCCTGCGAAGACGTTTCGGTAAGTTGACGAACACCCGGCCCGACAAATCGACATACTGGTTGGAAATGGCAACGTCGCTTGGTGCCCCCTACCCGTGCCTGCCCTCGAGTTCCTGAAACGCACGATAGCCCGGGCCGGCACACGCAGGGACATAAGTAATGCCCCGTAGGCAAGGCAAGCCCATATTTGTTCTTGCTTTGTGCCGGCAGCTATGCTACTAATTTGCCTATGGTGCTGATTTGCACCAACGACCGTCTTGCCGCGACATGCGGTTTTTCAGCCAGGCTCGATCAAAGCTCGCCCGCATCGCGGGGCTTTTGGCCAATCACGGCCGAGTGCCGGCCTTTTCGGCAGCTTCCGAGAATGGAAATCGGAAAAGCAGGTTCCGGTTCTCGTCGCAGATTTCGAAGGAAAGGCCTGTCAGGACCGGGCTGCCGCTGAGCAGGCCCTCGGCCAGGATTTCCTTGGCCGAAGCCATTGCGTTATCCTGAGCCGCGGACAAACCGTCCAACTCCTGACCCTCGAAATCTTCCGTCAAGCGGCCGTCATTGTTTCGGAAATGAAAAAAATATCTCGGCATGCCTGCTCCGGTTGGTTGGTTTATCTAGTCGCAAGCGGTCTCAGGAACAGCGTCGGATTTGTGCACGACAGCACCGTGCGATTTTGGCGTTGGGATTCATGGCGTTTAGGCCTTCATGCGTCAGGTCGATCGAACAGTACCCCCAGCCCGTGTTCGAACGCACATGCCGCAATCATGTCGTCCAGGGCTTTTCCGGAGGCCGGGCAATTCGGCATGACAGCCCTGATCGCGATCTCAGCCGCTGCGGTGGAAACCGCATCGTGGCGCCTCTTCCTGGTCTCCATGTATTGCTCGAGCTGACTTTTCAGGCGCCGCGCGGCAATCTCGTCAACGACCATCGTTCTCCCTCGATTCGGCACAATGTCCGTCTTCCGGGTCTGTCCTCCGGATAAAGGTCCGCTGCCATCGGGTAGCAGCGGACCACTCGGCCGGGTGAGCCAATGACCCGAGGCGGGGGTGTCTCGGACCGCCACCACAATAGCTTCGGCAGGCCACTCGTTCCACAGAACGCTGTCGTTGGTAATTTTCGTACACTGAGCATTGCCGCAGACAGTCTGCGACCGTGGGATTTTTGCGCTATGCCCGTAGCCTGATAACCGGATCAGCTTCGGCTTCGATCGACATAGCTGTAGATGCCCGCGCCGATCGCGACCGCTCCTACAGTGATCAGAATCGATGGCACCCCCATCGACGTGGCGACGATCCCCCAGACAATGGCGACGGCAATTGCGCCGGCCGTTCCCAGCACCAGTCTAAGCCGTTTCGACATTATCCATTCCCCCAAAAGTGCATCTTTGGCCTTTTCCGGTCGAAATACCGCAATGCGGCACCATTGTCTGCGTTTCGTCCAACTTTTTATGCCGCCCCTGAGCCCCGATCGCTGAGGCGTAAGCGATCCGTGTGCGGCCTTGTTGCAAACACCCACTCGACAATCAGGAAGCTTGGGCGCGGGCCCGAGAAGCGAGGCGTCAGAAAGCGAGGTATCTATGCAAAATTTTCGGAATTTACTCCGGTTCTCGATCATGGCCATGGCGGCCACGACAACCGCAATAGTCATCACCGGGCTTACCCCCGAGACAACCGAAGCGACTTTGATTTGCCATGGGTTGGTCTGCCAGAAGGCGAGCAATGAAGGCAGTGCCTTCGGCGCCAAATATCAGCGCAAATGCACATGCGAAAATGTAAGCGAGGGCGCTAACAACCATCCCTCCCCGCACAATGTCAACAAGGGGCCCATCGGCGGCTCAAGCAGCAGCAGCGGATCGAGCGGCGCCAGCAGCTCAAGCGGCACCACCAGTTCGAGCGGCAGCAGCGGTTCGAGCGGCAGCAGCGGATCCAGTGGCGGCAACGACGGAACAAGCAGCGGCGGGTCTAACGGCAGCGGCGGAGTGTAGCGGCTGCTCAAGCGGCTCCGGTGGCGGCGCCACTCGAGTTGAACCGTGGCGGCGACCACGCGGCCGGCAACGACGATCGATCCTCACGACAACGGGAGTAGTAGTATGACGCTCCGACCGAAATCGGCGACCGCGCCCCTCACCGACCTTGCAGGATTGCTTGGTCTTACGCTCACCGTCGCGATGCTCGCCGACAGAAGCTGGCCTGTGCATTTGCAGGCCATGACTGTCATTGCAGCTACTACTGCAGCAATGATCGCGGTCGACACGGCTTATTTCCAGACGTTTCGAAGGCGTTCAACGGGATTGCAGGCGAAGCCGATGCGAGCGCTTGAAGTCGAGCGTGTCGTGCGCAAGCTCATCGGCTTCATCGTTACGCTCACGACCATTGCCGCAGTCTACTGGATAGTGCCGGAATACCGGCGTGAGTTTTACGCCCCCTACTGGGCAGCGCTCTACGACACCTTGCCGGCGCTGCTCGTCGGTCGCCGATCGGGCGCTCCGGCTGAATGCCACCCTTGCTCGGACCATCTGCGGCAGTCGGCGCTATCGCCTCAAGGCGTGATCGCGATGCCGATCCTCGCCGCTCATCGGCAACGGCCGATCGCCCTCGAGCAGGCGGGTGATCCGGGCGAAGCCGGCAAAAGCCTTTCTCGCTTCCTCGGCCGACATCCGGCCGGCCATGGCCGCAGCGCAGCAATTCACGGCGCACTGGTAAACCGGCCCGCGCCGCCCCGCCGGCCATTTTCGCAAGAATGCCATTGCTTCGGCAACGCTGTCGATCTCCTCCACAGGCTGTCCCTGTCCGCGCAAAACCCGCACGGGCGAAAAGAATTGCAAGCGGTCCATCATTTCCTCCCCGTCGACCGGATGCGTGCGATCGAACCCCACTAAACTCGCGAACCCGACTTTGGTTCCCGGCAAAAGAGGGCTTGGCCTGAAAAATGTTGGCTGCACGAGACGAGCAGCGGTGGACGCGCCCGGCAGCTCCAATTGGGTGACATCTTGCCCCAATTGGGTGACATCTTGCCATTGTACGGGAACGTTAGCGCGGCTGATGCATTTCGATGCCACGAGCAGTCTTTTTGAGGGAAATGCCAAAACATGAGAATAGCCCATGTGGCGCCGCTCCATGAATCCGTGCCACCCCGGTTCTATGGAGGGACGGAGCGCATCGTCTCCTATCTGACCGAAGGATTGGTCGAGCTTGGCCATGACGTGACCCTGTTCGCCAGTGGCGATACCAAGACGTCGGCGAAATTGGTGGCGTGTCGCGAGCGTGCGCTCCGTCTCGATCCGCGCCCGCACAAATCCGAAACCGCGGCGCATCTCTCGATGCTCGCCGAGGTGAGGAGCCGTGCGCAACAGTTCGACATCATCCATTTCCATCTCAGCCACTTCCTGCATTTTCCTTTCTTCGAACACATGCCCGACCGGACGGTGACGACACCGCATGGCAGGCTCGACTATGTCGACCTGGCCCCGGCCTACGAACATTTTCCGCGCTTTCCGATGATCTCGATTTCGCGCAGCCAGAGAACCGGGCTACCCAGGGCCAATTGGCTGGCGACCATCCATCACGGGCTACCGATCAACATGTACAAGCCGACTTTCGAGACGGAGGTGGACGAGCCGTATCTGGCCTTTCTGGGCCGGCTGTCGCGCGACAAGCGCCCGGAGCGTGCCATTGAGATCGCCTTGCGCTCCGGGCTGAAACTGAAGCTCGCAGCAAAGATCGGCGACGACGACCGCCCTTTTTTCCACGACACGGTCGAGCCGCTGATCGACGGCGACCGTGTCGACTATATCGGCGAGATCGAAGAGGACAGAAAAGCGGAATTCCTCGGCAAGGCGGCCGGCCTGCTGTTTCCGATCGATTGGCCGGAGCCGTTCGGTCTTGCCGCGATAGAGGCTATGGCCTGTGGCACGCCGGTAATCGCCTGGAAATGCGGTGCCCTGCCGGAGATCATCGACCACGGTGTGACCGGTTTCCTTGTCGATACGGTCGATGCCGCAGTCACCTCGATACCGGAATTGCTGCGCCTCGACAGGCGACAGGTGAGAGCCGTGTTCGAAAACCGTTTTTCTGCCACGAGAATGGCCCACGACTATGTGGCTGCCTATGCGCGCCTGATCGGTACTCCCGGTGAAGCGAGAGCGTCCTGATCGGCGTTATTGTGGACGTTGGAACGAAACGACAGAGCTTGTGACGTATGAATCAACTCGACGAGCGTAAGCTTGATCCCGCCGTAGCCCTTGCCTCCCTCGACGAGGTTGCGCCCCGGGAGCCGCACCGGCTGTTCGCCCTCAAGCAAGCCGACTGCTTCGCGGTGGCCGACGCCTATGGCGACATCCGCGGCGCCGGCGATGGCTTTTTCCGAGACGACACGCGTGTGCTTTCGGAATTCCGGCTGACGGTCGGTGGCCGGCAAATGTCGTTGCTCGGCGCCTCGCTCAGCCAGGACAATGTGCTTTTCACCTCGAACCTGACCAATCTGCCGATCCAGAGTGTCGGTGGTCGCGACATTCCGCAGGGCGCGATCCACATAGAACGCGTCAGGCTGCTTTGGCAGGACCGGCTGTTCGAGCGCATCACCCTTTCCAACTACAGCCAGGAATCGTCGGCCATTCGGGTTTCCTTGCATTTCGCAGCAGATTTCCGCGACATGTTCGAGGTGCGCGGTTCGACCCGGCTCAAGCGCGGAATAGCCCACGCCGCCGAGACCAGTCCGACATCCGTGGTGCTTCGATATGACGGGCTGGACCAGCTCGTGCGCCTGTCGGCGATCTCGTTCTCGCAGGCGCCGGACAATTTGACCGCCAGCCGCGCGGATTTCCTGGTTGCGGTGACGAAGCGCAGCAGCGAGGTCCTCTATATCGAGGTCGGCCCGGAAGTGGCGGAGACACCCGACCGCGACCGTTTTCGGGCTGCCGCCGCCCGCGCTCGCTTCGGCATGCGCGCCAAACGCCGCCACGGCGCGACGGTGCACAGCTCCGGCCGCGTCTTCAACGACTGGATCGAACGCGCGCGCGCGGACGTGGCGTTGCTGACCACCGAGCTTTCAACCGGACCTTACCCCTATGCCGGCATACCCTGGTTCTCGACGGCATTTGGCCGTGACGGGGTGATTTCCGCACTGCAGATGCTGTGGTTGAATCCTGGGCTGGCGCGCGGCGTACTCGCCTTTCTCGCCCAGCATCAGGCGACCGAAACGTCGCCGTTCAGCGATTCGCAGCCGGGCAAGATCATGCACGAGACCCGCAAGGGCGAGATGGCGGCACTGCGGGAGCTCCCGTTCGGCCGCTATTACGGCGGCGTCGATACCACGCCGCTCTACATTCATCTCGCTTGCGCCTATGCGGATCGTACCGGCGACATGGCGTTCGTCGACAGCCTGTGGCCATCGCTCTGTGCAGCGGCCGAATGGACGGAGGAGACAAGCCGCGCGACCGGCTTCGTTACCTACCAGCGCGGCGCCGAGACCGGCCTTGCCAACCAGGGCTGGAAGGACAGTTTCGATTCCGTCTTCCATGCCGATGGCCGCATGCCCAAGGGGCCGATCGCCTTGGTCGAGGTGCAAGGCTACGTCTTTGCCGCGTTCCGTGGGCTGGCGGCGCTCGCCCGCCGCCGCGGCGAGGACGACAAGGCCGATCATTGGGAGGAACGCGCCGAAACCATGCGCGCCGCGGTGGAACGCCATTTCTGGATGGACGATCTCAATTTCTATGCACTGGCGATCGATGGTGCAGGCGAGCTCTGCAAGGTACGGACGTCGAATGCCGGCCATCTTCTCTTTGTCGGGCTGCCCGAGCCGGAACGGGCGCAGATGGTCGCCGATCAGCTGCTCTCTGCGTCGTTCCACTCTGGTTGGGGAGTGAGGACGCTGGCCGACGATGCGATATTCTTCAATCCGATGTCCTACCACAATGGTTCGATCTGGCCGCACGACACCGCCATGTGCGGTGCCGGCCTGGCACGTTATGGCGTGCGCGACAGCGTAGTCAGGCTGATGAGCGGCACGTTCGAATCGGCTGTCCATTTCAACATGCGGCTGCCGGAACTGTTCTGCGGCTTTACCCGGTCGCCGGGCGAAGCGCCCATCGCCTATCCCGTCGCGTGCCTGCCGCAGGCCTGGTCGGCGGGATCGGCCTTCATGCTGATGCAGGCCTGCCTTGGGCTCGAAATCGACGGCTGGAACAGCGAAATCCGGGTCACCCGCCCAAGGCTGCCGATCGGCATCGACACGCTGACATTGCGGCATCTAGGTGTCGGCTCGACAGTGGTCGACCTCACATTCCAGCGTGTCGGCGACCGGGTCGTCGCCTTTCTCGCCGATCGGTATGAGGGGATGGTGCCGCTCATCGTGCGCACTTGATGCCGCCGCACTGCGGCGCGTCGAAAATGACGCGCGGCATTGCAATCGTCCGGAACCGATAGCCTCTTTGTGCGTTGCAAAAATGGGCGGCGCGGGAACGCTGCCGTTGTTATACGGCGGCGAACCAGAAAACAAATAAAAAAACGGCTATCGGCCGGCCGGAGGCGAGATCACATTCCATGTCAGATTATACTGTAAACCTGCTCTGGGTTTTGCTGATTGCAAGTTTTGGCTTTTCCGCTTTTGCCATTCTCCTGTCGATATCCCGCCAGCGTCGCGGCCGCGCAACGGCGGCCGCATACACGCCGAGCGAGGATGTCGCGTCGGAAGCGGCACGCAAGGTGCTGCGCGAGTTCGAAAAGAACGGCCAGTCGGCCGATGCGGCACTGGTCACATGGTCGCCCGACACTTTGCGCAAGATCCTGGCCGACGACCTGCCGGACGCACAGGTTATCGTGGTGTCCAACCGCGAACCCTACATCCACAACATCAAGGATGACGGGGTCCAACTTTTGGTGCCGGCCAGCGGCCTGGTTTCGGCACTCGAGCCCATCACCCGCGCCTGTGCCGGCACCTGGATCGCCTATGGCGGCGGCACGGCAGACCGCCTCACCGTCGACAAGGACGACCGGGTGCAGGTACCGCCAGGCAATCCGTCCTACACGCTGCGCAGGGTCTGGCTGACGGAGGAGGAATATCAGGGTTATTATCTGGGCTTCGCTAATGAGGGCCTATGGCCGCTTTGCCATATCGCCTTCACCCGCCCCGTGTTTCGCGCCTCGGACTGGGACGCCTACGAGGCCGTCAACCGCAAATTCGCCGATACGGTGGTTGCCGAAGCCCGCAACGAACGGCCGATCGTGCTGGTGCAGGACTACCATTTTGCGCTGCTGCCACGCATGATTCGCCAGCGCCTGCCGGACGCGATAGTCATTACCTTCTGGCACATCCCTTGGCCCAATTCGGAAGTGTTCAGCATCTGTCCGTGGCGTGAGCGGATCCTGGAAGGACTGCTCGGCAGTTCGATCATCGGCTTTCATACCCAATTCCATGCCAACAACTTCACCGAAAGTGTCGACCGCTTTCTGGAGAGCCGGATCGAACGGGCAGACGCGGCAATCTCCTATGGTGGGCAGACCACATTGGTCCACGCCTATCCCATTTCCATAGAATGGCCGGCCCAATTGCTGGCAAAACTGCCGTCTGTGGAGGAGTGCCGCGCCAGCGTGCGCGACAGATTCGGCCTGTCTGCGGATACCAAACTATGCGTTGGCGTCGAGCGCCTCGACTACACGAAAGGCATTCTCGATCGCTTCCATGCCTTGGACGAATTGTTCACGAGATATCCCGAATGGATAGGCAAGGTGGTTTTCCTGCAGATCGCCGCGCCGAGCCGGGGGACATTGCCCGCCTACCAGCAACTCCACGACGAATGCCGCCGCTGTGCCGAGGAGCTCAACCGGCGCTATGGCAGCGAGACATACAGCCCTATCCTGATGGTCGCCGAACATCATCGGCAGGAGCAGGTCTACGAGGTCTATCGCGCCGCCGACATCTGTATGGTCACCAGTCTGCATGACGGCATGAACCTTGTCGCCAAGGAATTCGTCGCAGCGCGCGACGACGAACAAGGCGTGCTTTTGCTCAGCACCTTCGCCGGTGCCTCGCGCGAACTGCTGGAAGCGCTGATCGTCAACCCCTACGATGCGGCCATGATGAGCGAGGCGCTGTTGCAGGCGCTGACGATGACGCCGGAAGAGCAGCGCGAACGTTTGCGGCCGATGCGCGAGATGGTCCGCGACAACAATGTCTACCGCTGGGCCGGCAGTATGCTGCTGGACGCCGCGCGCCTGCGCAAACGCGGCGATCTCGACAGGGTGACCGGGACCGGCGAGCGCCCGCCATCGAACACCAACAACGTCATCTCGATGTTCGAGCGGGCTCGGAAGGCAGCGTCGTGAAAAGCTTTGAACAACCGCCGGCGTTGAACCTGTCGGAAGGGCAATGGGCGCTCTTCCTCGACATCGACGGAACCCTGCTGGAACACGCTGCCCATCCCGACGCGGTGTTCGTCGGCGAGGAATTGCGCAATCTGCTCGAACGCATCGAGCGGCGGCTGGATGGTGCGGTCGCCTTCATCACCGGCCGATCGATTCCCGCCGTGGACAAGCTGTTCCATCCGCTGAAGCTGCGGATCGCCGGACTGTATGGGCTGGAGCACCGGCTGACGCCGAGCGGTCCGATCGATGCCGCCGACGCGCCGGCCGACATCGCCGCCCTTGCGGACGAGATCGAAGCCGAACTGGGCAGCGGCAAGGTCTATGTCGAGCGCAAGGGGCCGGTCCTTGCCGTTCATACAAGAGCAGCACCGCAACTGCTTGCACCCGCAATCCAGCTCGTCGAACAGGCATTGGCCCGGCTTCCGAAGGGTTATCGGGTGCTTCCGGGAAACGCCGGCGTCGAGCTCATGCCTTTGGAAGCCGTCAAAGGTGCTGCCATCCGGCGTTTCATGGACATTCCGCCCTTTGTCGGCCGGCGGCCGATATTCCTCGGAGACGATACATCGGACGAACACGGTTTCGAGGCGATCAATAAAATTGGCGGCATCTCCATCCGCGTGAAGCCGGACGGACCGACGGCCGCAACCTATGTCCTCGACGACGTGACCGGCGCAATAGCCTGGCTCGAGGCCAATTTCGAGGCCTTGCCGGTCTCTTGATCATCTGAATATCAACACGCCTTATTCGATCTTGCCGTCCACGATGTGAATGCGGCGATCCATGCGCGCCGCCATGTCGAGATCGTGCGTAACCGCCACGACGGTCTTGCCGCGCTCGCGCACCAGATTCTCCAGGATCGTGAAGACCTGCTCGGAGCTCTTGCTGTCGAGGCTCCCCGTCGGCTCATCGGCGAGGATAAGCGGCGGGTCGTTGGCGAGCGAACGTGCCACCGCGACGCGCTGACGCTGGCCGCCGGAGAGCTGGTCAGGCCGCTTGTCGAGATGCTCGCCGAGCCCAAGAGATGAAAGCAGCTCCCCGGCCCGCTCACGCATGTCGGGCCGCGTCAGCCGGCCGAGCTTGCGCATCGGGATTTCGACATTTTCGCGCGCCGTGAACTCCGGCAGCAGAAAGTGAAACTGGAAAACAAAGCCCAGCATCGAAAGCCTGGTCCGCGCGCGCTCCCTTTCATTCATCGGCTCGGTGTCGCGTCCGCCTATCCTCAAGGTCCCGCCTGTCGGCCGGTCGAGCAACCCAAGCAGATACAGCAGCGAGGACTTACCGGAGCCGGAGGGACCGGTCACGGCGACGAATTCGTTGTCGTTGATCGTGAGCGTGATGTCCTTGACCAGCGTAACGGGGACCGTCTCTGGCAAGATGCGGGTCAGTCTCTCGGTCTCGATGAGTGCGCTCATGTCGCGCCTCGGATAATCTCGACGGGGTTCAGGCGCGCCGCACGGCGCGCCGGCAGGTAGCCAGCCACCGCCGCCGAGCCCAGTGCGAAGGCCGAGGCGATGATATAGTGGGTCAGGCTCCAGGCTATCGGCAGCCGGGTCATCTCCTGGCCAGTCGCGGCGATCTCGAAACGCACCAGCGACAGTGCATAGGTCATGGAGAAGCCAAGCACCCCGCCGAGCACAGAGCCGGCAGCGCCGATCGCCACGCCTTCCAGCAAAAAGAGCCGGCGCATGTCGGACTCCGGGAAGCCAAGCGACTTCATGATGGCGATGTCGCGCGCCTTCTCGTGCGTGATGGTGGAGATGATGTTGTAGATGCCGAAGCCAGCAACCAGCATGATCGCGCCGACCACCGTGTACATGATGACGTTGCGCACAACGAGCGCTTCGAGAATCGATTCGTTGGCTTCTTGCCACGCTACGGCCTTGTAGCCCAGTTCAGCCTCGGCTCGATGCGCCACCGCCGCAGCGCGGTTGGGGTCGTCGAGCTTGATGCGGATCTCGTTGATGGCATTCGGACGCGCGGAGAGGATTTGCGCGTTCTTCAAAAGCACATAAGCTTCGCCTTCGTCGCGCGCGGTAGTGCCGGTGTGGAAAAGTCCGGCGATCTTGAAATTGCGCGTCAGCCCTTCGGAGGAAACCGCCGTTATCGTGTCGCCGAACCCGGCGCCGAGCCGGTTCGCCATCGTGTCGCCGATGAGCACGTTGTTGCCGCCCGCGGCAAGTGCCGAAAAGCTGCCTTCGACGAACTCTCCGACGATCGGTGAAACGCCGGTCTCGCGCTGCGGATCGACCCCGATGATAGCTGCGCCCACTTCGCGGCTGGAATAGCGGATCACGCCCTGCGTCTTTAGGCTTGCTGCGAACCGGCCGGGAATCCAGCTCTCCAGCCAGGAGGTCGCGGCGGTCGGGTTGATGATGCCGCGCCGATCGTCGCGTGGCCGGAGCCCCGAGATGGCGGCGGTCTCGAAGTAGTCCTCGGCCGGCTGCCGGCGGGCGGTGCGCTGCTCGTCGGTGATGTCGACATGCGGCATCGTGTCGACGAGCTGCCTGACGAAATCGTCCTGCCCGCCCTGCATCAGCGCCGCCATCGCAATTGAGAAGCCGACACCCACCGCGACGCCGACTATGGCGACCAGCGTCTGGCGGCCGCGGCCGGCGATATGCGTTACGGCAATGTCGACGATCAGCGCCATCGTTGCCTATCTCTCCTGCGCGGCGGCGATGTTCACGCGCGCACCGTCGCCGAGGTCAGCGGGATAGGGCGAGATGACGCGAGCCTTCTCATCGACACTAGAGATAACTTCGACGCCATTGGTGCCGCGAATGCCCGTTCGGATTTCACGCCGCCAGGCCTTGTCGCCTTCGACTACGAACACCTTGTTCCCATCCACCGCAACCGACGGGATCAACAGCGCATTTTTCGAAACGCGGATGACGATGTTCACGTCGGTCGACATGCCTATACGAAGCGGCGTATTGTCCGGCAGGCGGAAGCGGACGCGATAGGTCTTCGTCACCGGATCGCCCTTGGGCGTGATGCTGTCGACCACCGCTTCCAGATTCTGCCGAGGGAACGCATCGGATTTAAGCAGCGCGCGCTGGCCGATCTCGACCCGTGGAATGTCCTCCTCGTTGACCTCGGCGACCACCAGGAGCGGCTTCGGCTCGCCGACCCAGAACAACACGGCGCCGAGTTCGGCGATCTCACCGACCTCGCCGTCCTGCCTGAGCACGATACCGGCGCTCGGCGCTCGTAAGACGTAGGTGTCGAGCCGCGCTTTCTGTCCGGCAACCAGCGCTTCGATCTGGCCAAGCTCGCTTTGCGCGCGATCGAGCGCCTGCTGGCTTGCCGCACGCCTTTCGGCAAGCACGGTCAGCCTCCGGAGCTCTTCCTGGGCAAGTGCTTGACGCGCTTCGATCTCGCCAAGCACGGCCCGGGCCTCGCTGTCGTCGAGCTTGGCGAGCACATCGCCTTGTGCAACCCTCGACCCCTCGCAATTACACTGCTCGACGATCCTCTCGCGGACAACGGGAGTCACCTTGGCCCAGGTTCGCGGCTCGACTGAGCCACTCGCGTAAACGATCTCCGCCGCGTCGCCGCGTTGTGGCGTCACGATCGAAACCTTGGCCGGCTGCCACACATACCAAGCGCCGAAAGCAGCAGTCGCCGCGACAAGAACGATGCCGACAGTCCAGCGTATCCGTCGCAAGAAGCTCTCCTTCCACCATCGAATGCGAACGTCGGAGCGGTGGCAGACATAGCATTAGACCGACCGTCGGTCTATAAAAGTTGCATAAAGAAACGGTTCGTGCTCCTCTTGCCCCCTGTACTTTGTGAGGTCGATTTTGCCCCGAGTGATAAAGCCCCCGGAGATACGATCCACCGAGCTCCTCGACTGTGCCCAGCGGCTTTTCTTCGAGCATGGCTACGACAACACGACGGTGAACGACATCATCCGCGAGGCCGGCTTGTCGAAGGGTGCGTTCTATCACTATTTCGCGTCGAAGGAGGCCCTGCTGGAGGCGCTCGCCAGACGTCTCGCACGTGACAGCCTTGCCGAGCTGCAACCCCTCCTCGACGATCCGTCACTCGATGGGATTGGCCGGCTCAATGCACTCTTTGCCGGCTCGCGACGGCTGAACGTCGAGCTTGCCCCGCAATTGCGAAAAACGTTCTTCGTCGTGTTCCGGCCCGAGAACCTTGCCCTCTTCCATCGGGTCGACCAGGCGGCCAGGGAACTGGCCGAGCCGATAATCACAAATCTGCTCAGGAAGGGAAGCGAGGAAGGCATTCTCGACGTGCCCGACCCGCAAGCTTTTGCCGAGATGTTCCTGCAACTCCGGCTGACCTTTCGGGACGTGATGCACCGCGCCCTGCTACAGGCCGAACAGGGTAATATCGACGAAGCAGCGCGGCTGCTCGAGGGCCGATTGCGGCTCTACGGCATCGCAATCGACCGGCTTTTGAAGTTGCCCGATGGAACGATAGAAGCCGTGCAGCCCGGTTTTGCCCGGGCTTTTCTCGAAGCCGGACCGTAAACCGCTGACAGCGATGGAGGAGAGTTGATGAGTAGGAAATCGCGCGCTTCGACCGATGCCGTTCTCAAGGAACTGCGCGCCTTCGGCCTCACCTATCCGGGCGCCGAGACAAAGACTCCGTGGCCTGGTCACGACGATCTCGCGGTGAAAGGAAAGACCTTTGCTTATTTGAGCCTTGAAGGCGAACCGTTCAGCATCTCCCTCAAACTCCCCTACAGCGGCGACGAGGCGAGAAAGCTCCACTATGCGTCGCCGACAGAGTATGGCCTTGGCAAGAGCGGATGGGTGACGTTCGAACCAGCACCGGACGAACTGCCACCGATCGGACAACTGAAGTCATGGCTCGGTGAGAGTTATCGCGCACAAGCGCCCAAAAAGCTTGCCGCCCTGATCACGCACAAGGTGGACTCGCGAGCTTAGGTCGAGCGATCGGTGTCACCCCACGAATCGTCGGCGCTAGAAGCTCAACGACGCCACGCCGATAAGCGCCTTTTTCATTGAATGTCTTTAAGTCCAAAGCCGGCAAATCGTCTGCTTGCCGGTTCCCCTGCGTCAGGCTTAACCTGCGTGCCATGCGTGGAGGCGCGTGCGGTAACAAGGGGAGGACATAGCAATATACAAGGCGCATCACCGGACCTGTACAATGAGGATCTCGCACCGGCGAAGGTTCGAAACTGGGGACCGTTCTCGATCTTCAACGTCTGGACGTCGGACGTCCACAGCCTGTGGGGCTACTATCTCGCTGCCAGCCTGTTCCTGTTCTGCGGCGGCTTCGTCAACTTCATCATCGCCATCGGTATCGGTTCGCTGATCATCTATGCGTTGATGAACATGGTCGGCTATGCCGGTATGAAGACCGGGGTACCCTACCCGGTCCTGGCGCGTGCCTCCTTCGGCATCTGGGGCGCCAACATACCGGCGCTGGTGCGCGCCATCGTCGCCTGCTTCTGGTACGGCGCGCAGACGGCGGCCGCCTCCGGGGCGATCGTAGCCCTGCTGATCCGCTCGCAATGGTTCGCCGACTTCAACCAGAGCACCCATTTCCTCGGCCACTCCGGGCTCGAGGTGATCTGTTTCGTCATCATCTGGGCGCTGCAGCTCCTGATCATCCAGAAAGGCATGGAAACGGTGCGCCGCTTCCAGGATTGGGCCGGACCGGCGGTGAGGGTGATGATGCTGATCCTGGCGATCTATCTTTGCATCAAGGCAGGCACCTTCGCTTTCACCAGCGACATCCCGATGGATGTGCTGCTGGAAAAGACAAAGGACGCGGGCGTGCCGGGCACGCCAGGCTCCTGGACCTCGCTGTTCGCGGTGGCCGCGATCTGGGTGACCTATTTCTCCGCCCTCTATCTCAACTTCTGCGATTTCGCGCGCTACGCCCCGGACAAGGCATCGCTGCGCAAGGGCAACATCTGGGGCCTGCCGGTCAATCTTATCCTGTTCTCGCTGGTCGCCGGCGTCACGACGATCGCCGCCTTCGACGTCTATGGCGAGGTGCTGCTGCATCCCGACCAGATTTCGGCGAAATTCGACAGCTGGTTCCTGGCGGCGCTCGCAGCCCTGACCTTTGCGGTGGCGACGCTCGGCATCAATGTGGTGGCGAACTTCGTGTCGCCGGCCTTCGACTTCTCCAATGTCTTTCCACGCCAGATCGACTTCAAGAAGGGCGGCTACATCGCGGCGCTCATCGCGCTGGTGCTCTATCCATTCGCGCCCTGGGAAGGCAGTGCCGCCTCCTTCGTCAACATCATTGGCGCGACGATGGGGCCTATCTTCGGCGTGATGATGGTCGACTATTACCTGATCCGGAAGGGCGAGGTCGACGTCGAGGCGCTCTACAGGGAGAATGGCGAATTCCGCTTTCAGGGCGGCTGGCATGTCAATGCCTTCATCGCCGCCGGTATCGGCGCGGTCTTCTCCTCGATCCTGCCCAACTTCACCAGCCTGCTGCCGTCATGGTGGGGCGTCTATGGCTGGTTCTTCGGCGTGGCAATTGCCGGCGTCATCTACTACGTGCTGCGCACGATGGCACTCGGTGCCGGAGCCAGGATAGCCAAGGCCTGAACGGAGTCGGGGGGGGGCGCGCCGCCCCGTTCATTCTGCGACCATCTTGGCCAGGCGGCGCACGGTGTTCCAGTTGCGCGACGTGCCGACGCCGAGACGTCTGTGGCTCACCGCCGCAAGCAGCCGCGAACTCGGCGTCTCGCGGGAAAAGACGATCCAGATGTCGCCGCCGACAATCCGCAGCCTCTCGTCCTTGCCGGCATATGCCTCAAGCGCCGCGGCGGTCTCGGCGGGAACGGGCGCCCGCATCACGCGCACCGCCACCTGGTCCGCGGCCTCGGCCGATTCGGCTGGGAACGGATTGCCGGCCGCCAGCCTTAGCCAGCCGTCGGCGCAGCGCACGATGATGTCGACGTGGCGGCCGAAAGTCTTTGCGAACGCCGCCTCCAGCCGCTGCTCCAACGCCGCAAGTTCTGTTTCTTGCGCCTCGAAGACCAGATTGCCGGTCGCTACCAGCGTGCGCGGGTTGTTCAGACCCAGGCCTTCGGCCATCGCCTTCAGATCGGACATGACGACCCGCCGCCCCTCGCCCAGGACAATGCTGTAGAGCAGCGCGACGTAAGTTTGCATGGGCGGCTAGTCTAGACCAGCCGCGACTGCTCTACCGCCGCCTCGATGAAGCTGGCAAACAGCGGGTGCGGATCGAGCGGCCGGCTTTTCAACTCGGGATGGTACTGCACGCCGATGAACCAGGGGTGGTCGGGATATTCGACCGTTTCCGGTAGCACGCCGTCCGGCGACATGCCGGCAAACACCAGGCCGCAATCCTCGAGCCGCTCCTTGTAGTCGACATTGACCTCGTAGCGGTGGCGATGGCGTTCGGAAATCTGGGTATCGCCATAGATCTCGGCGATCTTCGATCCCTTGGCGAGGTCGGCCTGGTAGGCACCGAGCCGCATGGTACCACCAAGGTCCCCGGTTTCCCTGCGCTTTTCCAGCATGTTGCCCTTCAGCCATTCGGTCATCAAGCCGACGACCGGCTCCTCGGTTGGACCGAACTCGGTCGATGATGCGCGCTCGACGCCGGCCAGCGAACGCGCCGCCTCGATGCAGGCCATCTGCATGCCGAAGCAGATGCCGAAATACGGCACCTTGCGCTCGCGCGCGAACTTCGCCGCCAGGATCTTGCCCTCCGAGCCGCGCTCGCCAAAACCGCCGGGGACGAGAATGCCATGGACCTTCTCCAGCCACGGCGCCGGATCTTCCTTCTCGAATATCTCGCTTTCGATCCAGTCGAGCTTGACCTTGACCCGGTTGGCGAGGCCGCCATGCGACAGCGCCTCGATCAGCGATTTGTAGGCGTCCTTGAGGCCGGTATATTTGCCGACGACGGCAATGGTCACTTCGCCTTCCGGATTGTGGATGCGGTTGGACACCGCTTGCCACCGTTCCATGCGCGGCTTCGGCGCCGGATCGATGCCGAAGGCCGCCAGCACTTCCGAATCCAGCCCTTCATTGTGATAGGCCATCGGCACGTCGTAGATATGCGGGACGTCGAGCGCCTGGATGACGGCGCTTTCGCGGACATTGCAGAACAGCGACAGCTTTCTGCGCTCTTCCTTGGGGATCGGCCGGTCGGCGCGGACCAGCAGTATGTCGGGTGCAATGCCGATGCCGCGCAACTCCTTGACCGAATGCTGCGTCGGCTTGGTCTTCAGTTCGCCTGCCGTCGGAATGTAAGGCATCAAGGTCAGGTGGACGTAGACGGCGTTGTTGCGCGGCAGGTCGTTGCCGAGCTGGCGGATCGCCTCCAGGAACGGCATCGCTTCGATGTCGCCGACGGTGCCGCCGATCTCGCACAGCACGAAATCGTAGTCGTCATTGCCGTTGAGGACGAAATTCTTGATCTCGTCGGTGACGTGCGGAATGACCTGCACGGTAGCGCCGAGATAGTCGCCGCGCCGCTCGCGCTCGATGATGTTCTTATAGATCCGGCCGGTGGTGATGTTGTCTTGCTGGTTGGCCGAGCGGCCGGTGAAGCGCTCATAATGGCCAAGATCGAGATCGGTCTCGGCCCCGTCATCGGTCACGAAGACTTCGCCGTGCTGATAGGGCGACATCGTGCCGGGATCGACATTGAGATAGGGATCGAGCTTTTTGATGCGTGCGCGATAGCCCCGCGCCTGCAAGAGAGCCCCAAGGGCCGCTGCAGCAATGCCTTTTCCAAGTGAGGAAACCACGCCGCCTGTGATGAATACATATCGCGCCATGGGAGTCATCGCTTAACGCGGCCGAATTGATTCCGCCAGAGAAAAAACCACCGCGAAGGCTTTTTCCCAAGAAGGCGCTCTGGTCGTTGGCGTGTCAAAACAAAAGGGCCGGCGAGGCCGGCCCTTTTTGGCACGATCTGTCAAAGCGTCAGATGATGACGACTTTGGTGCCTACTTTCACCCGGCGGTAAAGGTCCATGACGTGCTCGTTGATCATGCGGAAGCAGCCATTGGAGGCGCTGGTTCCGATCGACTGCGGCGCGATGGTGCCGTGAATGCGCAGGTGGGTATCTTTCTTGCCGTCGTAAAGATAGATGGCGCGCGCACCGAGCGGATTGTCGCCGCCGCCGGGCATGCCGTCCTTGTACTGGCCATAGTGCTTGGGTTCGCGCTTTTGCATATCCAGCGTCGGAATCCAGCGCGGCCATTCCTGCTTGTCGCCGACGGCAACCGTACCCTTGAACTGCAGGCCTTCCCGGCCGACCGCGATGGCATAACGGCGGGCGGTTGACGATGATTCGACGAGGTAGAGACGACGGGCGCCGGTATCGATGACGATGGTGCCGGGGTTGTAGCCGGTGAATTCGACCTCCTGCGGCACGAATTCCGCCTTGACCTTGAACTGCCGCTTGGCCTGCTTCCTTTCGAGCGCGGCGTCGAGCGCGCGTGTTTCCGGAAGCAGCGACATCGACGAAGTGGATGTGCCGCCGAACAGTCCCGCGAACAGCCCGACGCTCTGCGGCTTCTGCCCGACCGGTTCGCTGCGCAACTCGCCATTGTTGCCGGTCAGCGCAACGTTCATGGCCTCGGCCGGGATCGGCTCGGCCGACTGGATCGGCGCAATGGGCGTAATCGGTTCGATGATGTTGACGGTCTTCTTCTTGGCCGGCGTGGCGTCAGCCACCTTGGCCGTTGCGAGCGGCTGGCTCTTCTTGGCAAGGAACGCCTGCCGTTCCGCATCGGCTTTGGCTTTCGCCGCCTCGCGCATCGCTAGCTTCCTGGCTTCGAGTGCCTTGGCGCGAGCGGCTTCCTTGTCGGCTGCGATCTTGGCTTCGATCTTGCGGATCTGCGCAAGGTCGTCCGGCGTCGGATCTTTCTTCTTCTTGAGAAGCTTCAATTGCGCTGCATCGCTTTTGGCAGCGACCTTGACGACGTCGGTTGTTGTTGCGGCTTTGTGGGCCGAGTTTGCCGTCGGCATGGCCGCGTAAGCGGGCGCACCTAGGCTGAGCACGGCACAAAGGCCGGCAAAAATGAAGCTGCGAAGCTGCATGGGGAAGATCCGATCGTTCAATGCTTGTTGCCCACGGCGTCGCCCGGCGCCCCCCAAGGACGCCGAGAATGCCGCGTGCAACGTATAATCGATTAGCCGGAAGCGCCTCAAGCGTGAGGCGCAGTCGAATCTTCGTGATCATGCGGCATTTGCCGCGACTGTGTTCAAACGACAACAGATCGCGGCATAAGTTGCCCTATTACTGGTTGGGGACCTGCGGCGTGGCCGGCGCGGTGGCGCCGTTTGTCGCTGGCGGCGTCGCCGGAGCGGTTGCCGGCGGCGTCGTTGCCGCGCCATTGCCGGACGGCGGGGTCGGTGCCGTGGTGCCCGACGGCGGCGTCGGCGTCGTGGTTCCAGGCAATTGGTTGAGTACGCCCTTGCCTGCTCCGTCCGAGGTCGCCGGCACGCGATCGAGAATGTCGATCGGCTTCTCGCCATAGCGCGCAACGATCGACAGTGTCAGCGAAGTGACGAAGAAAGCGGCAGCCAGGATCGCCGTCGCCCGCGTCAGCGCATTGGCGGCGCCACGCGCGGTCATGAAGCCCGATCCGCCGCCGATGCCGAGGCCGCCGCCTTCGGAGCGCTGCAGCAGCACCACGCCGACAAGCGCGAGCACGACCATGAGGTGGACGACGATCAGTACGGTTTCCATAATTTACCCTGGCAAGGCCTTGTGCGGCCGCTGATTTGGAGGCGGCTCAATACAATGCTTTGACGGCATTTCCAAGCCCGTGGCCGGAATATGGGAAGCAATGCGTCCTTTGCAACGATTTCGGCGCCGGCCGTCCGCTCAAATGCAGCAAGCAGCCCTTGTATCAAGCGATGTTTCGATAGGCTTCCGCGATGCCGAGGAAGTCCGCCGCCTTTAGGCTGGCGCCGCCGACCAGCGCGCCATCGACATTCCTGACGCCGAGCAACTCGACGGCGTTGGACGGCTTGACCGAGCCGCCGTAGAGAATGCGCATCTTGGCCGCCGTATTGCCGAGCTTCCGTGCCAGTTCTTCGCGGATATGCGCATGTGCCTCGGCGACGTCGGCGGCGGTCGGGGTCAAGCCGGTCCCAATCGCCCATATTGGCTCATAGGCAATGACGGTGTTGGAAGCCGTGGCGTTTGGCGGGACCGAGCCAGCGACCTGGCGCGACAGCACGTCGAGCGTGGCTCCTGCTTCTCGTTCGGCTCTTGTCTCACCAATGCAGATGATGGCCACCAGCCCGGCGCGCCATGCGGCGGAGGCCTTGGCCTGGACCAAGGCATCGTCCTCCTTGCGATCGGCGCGGCATTCGGAATGGCCGACGATGACATGGCTGGCACCTGCATCCTTCAGCATCTCGGCCGAAATGCAGCCGGTATAGGCGCCGCTTTCCTCGGTGTGGCAATCCTCTCCGCCGGCCCGCACCGGCGTGCGCGACAGAATCTCGGCGGCGTGCGCAAGCAAGGTCGCCGGCACGCAGACCACCGCTTCGGTCTCGGCGTCGAGCCCACTCATGAAGCCGTTGCCGATCATCCTGAGCTCGTTGAGCGAGGCGCTGGTGCCGTTCATTTTCCAGTTGCCGGCGACGAGCGGGCGGATTCCAGGCGTCATGGGATTTGTTTCTCCGGGCAATTTCCAGCTGGCCCTCACTATCAAAATCAGGCCACAAAGCAATCGACAGTGGGCAGGAAGGGCGCTATTGCGCTTGTTTCAGACTCGGCGCATGCGAAATGCGCAAAAATCGGAAGTACTCATGCTTGGTATGTTGAGAAGCGCGGCGGGGACCTGGGTCGCTAAACTGCTGCTGTCATTGTTGGTGTTGAGCTTCGCCGTCTGGGGCATCTCGGGGCGGCTGATGGGCGGTCTTGCCGGCCATGATGCCGTGATCACGGCCGGAGGCACCAAGGTCTCGATCAACGAATACCGCCTCGCCTACGATCGCCAGCTCAGCGTCATGTCGCAGCAATTCGGCCAGCGCATCAGCCGTGAGCAAGCGACGGCGCTCGGCATCGACAACCAGGTGCTGGCGCAACTCGTGTCGGGCGCTGTCCTCGACGAGCAGGCCCGCAAGCTCGGACTCGGCCTGTCAAAGGACCGGCTCGCCGAACTGACGCGTGAAGACCCGGCGTTCAAAGGGCCTGCCGGAAGCTTCGACAGGAGAACCTTCGAGTACCTGCTTCGGCAGATCGGCATGCGGCCGGAAGACTATTTGAAGAACCGCGCCCAGGTCGCGGTCCGCCAGCAGATCGTCGAGGCGGTTTCGGACGGCCTCAAGGCCCCGGATACATTCTTCAAGGCGGTCGCGCTCTATCGCGGCGAAGATCGCACCATCGACTACCTGACCTTGCCGAAATCGCTTGTCGAGCCGATAGAAGCGCCGTCCGACAGCGCGCTTTCGGCCTATTTCGAGGAAAACAAGAAAACCTACGCTGCGCCCGAATACCGCAAGTTCTTCTATGTCAGGCTCGAACCGGAAGACATCATGGATTTGAGCGCGGTGACCGACCAACAGGTCAGCGACGACTACAATAAGAACAAGGCGCGCTACACCACGCCGGAGATGCGCACCATCGAGCAGCTTGTGTTCAAGACACCTGATGCCGCAAAGGCGGCGCTCGATTCGCTCAGGACCGGCGCGACCTTCGACAAGATCGTCGCTGCCGAAGGCAAGACGCCGGCCGACACGCTGCTCGGCACGCTGGCCAAGGACAAGATCGCCGACAAGGCGGTCGCCGACGCTGCCTTCAAGCTCAATGTCAATGAGGTCAGCCCGGTCGTACAAGGCGCATTTGGTCCCGTTCTGCTGCGCGTCACCGAGATCAAGCCGGAAGTGGTGAAGCCGCTGGCCGAAGTATCCGAGCAGATCCGCAAGGACCTGGCACTGGGCGAGGCAAGCCGCATCTTGCTGGACGTGCACGACAATTACGAGGATATGCGCGCCTCGGGCAGTTCGCTCGCCGAGGCAGCCGCCAAATTGAAGCTGAAGGTCGTCACCATCGATGCCATCGATCGCACCGGCCAACGGCCGGATGGAAGCATCGTCAAAGACCTGCCGGAATCGCCGGCACTCATCAAGGCGGTGTTCGAATCCGAACCCGGAACCGACAATGAAGGCCTCACCACCGCCGATAACGGCTTCGTCTTCTACGACGTGAGCGCGATCACGCCTGCCCGCGACCGCACATTGGACGAAGTCCGCCAGAAGGTCGTGGCCGATTGGACCGCGGCGGAGACCACCAAACGGCTCACCGCAAAAGCACAGGAGCTCGAGAAGCGTCTCAAGGCTGGCGCCGCGCTCGAGGTGATCGCCGGTGAGCTCAAACTCGAAAAGCAGACCAAGCGCGGCGTCAAGCGCGATGCGGACGACGTCGATTTCGGCAAGGAAGGCGCCGCCGCGATGTTCGGCGTCGGCGAAGGCGGCACCGGGCTGATCCCCTCGCCTACGGGCGACGGACAGATCCTGTTCAAGGTTGCCGAGGTGTTCGAGCCTGCCGGGGCCGATGCCAGCTCAGTACCCGAGGACGCACAGAAGTCCTTCACCTCCGGCATGTCCGACGACCTGCTCGACCAGTTGGTGGCGCAGTTGCAGACGCAATATGACGTCCGCATCGATCAGACGGCCGTAACCCAAGCCCTGGCCAGATGAGCGCGCTGAAGATCCACATCGCCAAGGTCGCCGCCGGCAGCGCTCTTTCCTTCGAGGAGGCGCGCGAGGCCTTCGACATCATCATGTCCGGCGATGCTACCCCCGGCCAGATCGGCGGCTTCTTGATGGCATTGCGCGTGCGCGGTGAGACCGTCAGCGAGATCGCCGGCGCCGTTGCCACCATGCGCGCCAAGATGCTGCGTGTCGAAGCCCCCGAGGGCGCCATCGACATTGTCGGCACCGGCGGCGACAATTCGCACAGCGTTAACATTTCGACCGCATCCGCTTTCGTCATCGCCGGCAGCGGCGTGCCCGTCGCCAAGCACGGCAATCGCGGACTGTCCTCGCTGACCGGCGCCGCCGATGTGCTGATCGCATTGGGCGTCAAGATCGACATCCCTCCGGAGACGATCGGCCGCTGCATCCACGAGGCCGGCGTTGGCTTCATGTTCGCGCCGGCGCATCACCCGGCGATGAAGCATGTCGGCCCGACCCGGGTCGAGCTCGGAACCCGCACCATCTTCAACCTGCTGGGCCCGCTTTCCAATCCGGCGAGTGTCAGACGGCAGATGGTCGGCGTGTTCCTGCCCGAATGGATCATGCCGGTGGCAGAAACGTTGAAGGAACTTGGTGCCGACCATGCCTGGATCGTCCATGGCGACGGCTATGACGAGATCACCACCACCGGCGAGACACTTGTCGCCGAACTGGCCGGCGGCGAGATCCGCAGCTTTACGCTGACCCCGGAAGCAGTCGGGCTGACGCGTCACACCAAGGACGAGTTGCGCGGCGGCGACGCCGCCCACAACGCCCAGGCACTGCGCGACATGCTGGCCGGCGCAGCCGGCGCCTTTCGCGATACGGTGCTGATGAATGCCGGCGCCGGGCTGGTGGTGGCCGGCAAAGCGACGACCCTCGCCGACGGCATGGTAACGGCGGCGCAGGCCATCGACAGCGGCCGCTCGCTGAAAGTGCTCGACAGGCTGATCGAGATTTCGAACGGTTAAAACCATGTCCGACATCCTGCGCAAGATCGAGGCTTACAAGCGCGACGAGATCGCGGCGGCCAAGGCGCGCGTGTCATTGGCCGAGATCAAGGCACGGGCGACGGATGCCGACGCGCCGCGCGGCTTTCTTTCCGCCCTTGAAGCAAAGCGCAAATCCGGCAGGTTCGCGCTGATTGCCGAAATCAAGAAGGCTAGCCCATCCAAAGGCCTGATCCGCGCCGATTTCGATCCGCCGACGCTGGCCAGGGCCTATGCGAAGGGCGGTGCCGCCTGCCTTTCGGTGCTGACCGACGCACCCTCCTTCCAAGGCGCGCCCGAATTCCTCACCACTGCGCGCGCTGTCGTCGAGCTGCCTGCATTGCGCAAGGATTTCCTGTTCGACCCCTATCAGGTCTACGAGGCCAGGGCATGGGGCGCCGATGCCATCCTGATCATCATGGCCAGCGTCGACGACGCGTTGGCAAGAGAACTCGAAGCGACAGCGTTCGGGCTCGGCATGGACGCGCTGGTCGAAGTGCATGACGAGGCTGAAATGGAACGCGCGCTGCAGCTGTCGTCGCGGCTGATCGGAATCAACAACCGCAATCTCCGGACCTTCGAAACCAGCCTACAGACCTCGGAGCGGCTGGTAGCGATGGTGCAGGCCGACCGCCATCTGGTCAGCGAGAGCGGTATCTTTTCGCACGACGATTGCCGCCGGCTGGAGCAGAGCGGCATTGCGACTTTCCTGGTCGGCGAGAGCCTGATGCACCAGCAGGACGTGGCCGCGGCAACGCGCCTGCTGTTGACGGGCAAGGCGCCGGCAGAGGCCGTTTGAGGATGGCGGCCGCCCTCACTCATCTTGGCGCGCAGGGCGAAGCCAACATGGTCGATGTCGGCGACAAGGCTGAGACGGTGCGCACGGCAGTCGCAGAAGGTTTTGTCGCGATGCGGCCCGAGACGCTGGACATGATCCTCGCCGGCGACGCCAAGAAGGGCGACGTGCTGGGCACAGCGCGAATTGCCGGCATCATGGCGGCCAAGAAGACGCATGAACTGATCCCGCTTTGCCATCCGCTGCTGCTGACCAGGATATCTGTCGATATCGAGGCGGACGCCGCGCTGCCCGGCCTGAAGGTGACAGCATTGACCCGCGTCACCGGCAAGACCGGCGTTGAGATGGAGGCTCTGAGTGCCGTCTCGGTCGCTTGCCTGACCATCTACGACATGGCCAAGGCGGTCGACCGCGCCATGGTCATCTCCGGCATCAGGCTGGTTGAAAAGACCGGCGGCAAATCCGGCGACTACAAGATCACCGGAGACGGGGCCACCGAGGCAGGCCGATAATGGCGCTGGTCCCAGTTGCCGAGGCGCTCGAGCGCCTGCTGGACGGCGCAGCAGCGCTGCCGGGCGAACGCGTCGCACTGCTGGATGCCGCCGACCGCGTGCTGGTGGAGCCGGTTGTGGCGCTCCGCACCCAGCCGCCGTTCAACGCCTCCGCCATGGACGGCTATGCCGTGCGGGCGGCCGATATCGCGTCCGTACCGGCAAGGCTTTCGGTGGTCGGCATGGCGCCGGCCGGACGCGGCTTTGCCGGAACGGTGCAGCAGCGGCAGGCCGTGCGCATCTTTACCGGCGCGCCGCTTCCCGAAGGCGCCGACACTATCGTCATCCAGGAGAACGTCCGCGATCTCGGTGGCGGCAGCGTCGAAGTGACGGAACCGACGGTGCAGGGGCGCAACATCCGCCGCCTCGGGCTCGATTTCGCCAAGAGCGATGTCCTGCTGCCCAAAGGCCGCCTGCTCGACCCGGCGGCCTTGTCGCTGGCGGCATCGGCCAATCACCCCGAGGTGCGCGTGGTCAAACGGCCGCTGGTCGCCATCATCGCCACCGGCGACGAATTGCTGCCGCCGGGCAGCGATGTTGGCCCCGACCAGATCATCTCCTCCAACGCCTATGGTGTCGCCGCTGCCGCACAGTCGGTCGGTGCGCGCGCGCTCGACCTTGGCATCGCGCCGGACCGCAGGGAGGCGATCGCTGCGCTGGTTGAAAAGGCCGTGAAGGCTGGCGCGAACGTCATCGTCACGCTGGGCGGTGCCTCGGTCGGTGACCACGACTTCGTCCATGACGTGCTGACCGGGCAAGGCATGACGCTCGATTTCTGGAAGATCGCCATGCGGCCGGGCAAGCCACTGATGTTCGGGCGGCTGGGAGACATTCGCTGCATCGGCCTGCCCGGCAATCCGGTGGCAAGCCTGGTCTGCACTCAGCTCTTCCTGAAGCCGCTGCTGGCGCGGCTCGGTGGCCGCGCCTTTCAGCAGGATATACGTCGGGCACGGCTCGGTGCTGCCATGCCGGCCAACGATCTCAGGCAAGATTATGTGCGGGCTGTTGTCATAGATGACACCGGTACGCTCGTGGCGACGCCGTTCGGCATCCAGGACTCCTCGATGCTGAAAATGCTGGCCGATGCCAACGGGCTGATCGTTCGCGCGCCGTTCGCTCCTGCCGCGGCGGCGGGCTCCCCCTGCGACGTACTGATGCTACGCTGAACCTGCCTCACTCCGAAATCAAGGTCCGGGTCAGCGGATGGTCTGGATCGGCCAAACCGTCGATGATGTTGAAATGATGCCGGTCAGGCTCGACCACCGAGCTGGTCGCGGTACCCAGGCCGATCCAGATGTTGGCCAGCAACGCGCTCTGACGCAGGAATTCGGCGCGCTCGCCGCCGCCGGCCCAGCAGGTCAGGCGGGCCTTGTCCATCGGGCGCAGCAGCACCGGACTTTCGGCCTGCGCCTCGGCCTCATCGATCGCCAGCGTCTCGTTCATGCCGGTGCGCATGATCGGGCGCAAATCGTGCACCCCCGAGATCGACACCACGTGACGAACGCGCCGGACCACTTCGGGCGCCAGCGGCGTCGTCGCCGTAACCATCCGGCTAACAAGATGGCCGCCGGCCGAGTGTCCGGTCAGCATCAGCGGCCCTGGAACCATCGCCGCCGCCTTGCCGATCGCCGCGCCGACTTCCTTGACGATGCCGCCAATGCGTATCTGCGGACAGAGCGTGTAGGACGGCATCGCCACCGCATAGCCGCGATCAACAGGGCCAGTGGCAAGATGCGACCAGAAACTCTTGTCGAATGCCATCCAGTAGCCGCCATGAACGAACACCACGAGTCCCTTGGGCTTGATGGCCGGCAGGAAAAGATCGAGCCGGTTGCGTGGGTTGTCGCCATAGGCCATGTCGAGCCGCGCCCTGCCCTCGGTCGAAAGCACGTCGCGGAAAACCCGCGCGGGCTCGATCCAGGCCGCCGGCCAGCGATCGCTGCCGGCTATGTTGGCGCCGTTGGCATAGGCGTTGTCCCAATCGGCAATGTGACGTTCGAACACCCTGCGCCCTCCCTGGCAATATAGCCTTGCAACGTAGCCGTGAGCATCGCGCGGCGCGTCGTCGCCAGCCTCACGATTCCAGCTCTCGCATCAATCTCAAGTGACAGCCGCCTTGATGGCGAAGCGCGCTTCCTTCCACGCACCGGTGCGCAGGATGTCCTCAAGCACTTCGACGGCCTGCCAGACATCGGCATAGCCGACATAGAGCGGGGTGAAGCCGAAGCGCATGGTCGATGGCGCGCGAAAATCGCCGATCACGCCACGTTCGATCAGCGCGCGCATGACCTGGTAGCCATGCTCATGCATGAATGAAATCTGGCTGCCGCGTTTTTCCCCATCGCGCGTGCTTTCGAGCGTGAGCCCGTAAGTGCCGCACTTTGCCTCGACAAGCTCGATGAACAGATCCGCCAGTGCGATGCTCTTCTTGCGCACCGCCGTCATGTCGACATCGTTCCAGATGTCGAGCGCGCCCTTCAGCGTGCGCATCGACAGGACCGGCTGCGTGCCGCACAGAAACCGGCGGATGCCGGTGCCGGCCGCATAGCCTGGCTCGAAGGCGAAGGGCCGTGCATGGCCCCACCAGCCGGTGAGCGGCTGCTGGATGTCGGAAAGATGCCGCTCAGCCGCATAGATGAAGGCAGGCGCGCCCGGGCCGCCATTCAGATATTTGTAGGTGCAGCCAACGGCAAAATCGGCGTTTGCCTTGTCGAGTTCGACTGGCATCGCGCCGGCGGTGTGGCAGAGATCCCAGACGATCATCGCCCCGGCTTCCTGAGCCCTGCGCGTCAGCGCCGGCATGTCGCGCAGTTCGCCCGACTTATAGTTGACGTGGTTGACCAGCACCACGGCGGTGCGTTCGTCGATCAGCTCTTCGATGGTCGGCGCGTCGACCCCCGAGAGGCGCAGCAGCGTATCTTTTCGCGTCGAAACCACACCCTCGGCCATGTAGAGGTCCGTCGGAAAACTATCGCCCTCGGCGACGATGACCTGCCGCTCCGGTCGCATGGCCATGGCGGCGTGCAGCAGCTTGTAGATGTTGACCGATGTCGTGTCGCAGACCACCGTCTGGCCGGCCGCGGCACCGATCAGGCGCCCGAGCTGGTCGCCAAGTTCAAGCGGCATGTTGAACCAGCCGGCCGTGTTCCATGCGCGGATGAGATCATGCGACCATTCTTCGGTCGCGGCCTTGTGCAGTTCATCGAAAGCGGCACGTGAAGCAGCTCCTAGCGAATTGCCGTCGAGATAGATCACTCCTTGCGGCAACACAAAGCGGTCGCGCATCGCGCGCAACGGATCCGCGGCATCCATCGCCTTTATGGCCACGAGATCGGGAATTCCTGTCATGATTTGTCTGCTCCCCCAAGATCCAACGCAACGCCGGACACGCATCGACTGTTCTTCCATTACCTGGTTGCGCGCAGCAAGGCTCCACCGGCGAGAAGCAGCCTGACCAGGCGGTGGAAACCGGGACTTAACCCGAGGTTGGCGTTTTGAATTCGTTTCGTTCACGGTGCATTGACCAAACCGCACAGTCGATACGGGTTCAATTCCGTGCCTTTTGCCGACCGACGGCCGATGCCAGTGCCGCCTTCTAGGAGGCCAGAAGGGCGCAAACGAAAGCAGAATCAAGGCGATGAGGCTCGCGGCGGTGAAAATGCGGTACGCCGGTAGGGGACGTCGTTTGTTTCCCGAGCCTTAACGCATTCATTAAACTTTAAACAGTTGCGGAACACAACTGGAACAGATAGTGTTTGTTCTGGGTTTGTTTTTCTGATTCTGTTGGGGGTCGCTATGCTGACACGCAAACAACACGAACTGCTTATGTTCATCCACGAAAGGTTGAAGGAAAGCGGTATCCCGCCTTCATTCGACGAGATGAAGGAAGCGCTCGATCTGGCTTCCAAATCCGGAATCCACCGGCTGATTACGGCGCTGGAGGAGCGCGGCTTCATTCGCCGTTTGCCCAACCGGGCCCGTGCGCTGGAGGTGCTACGCCTGCCTGACTCGATCGCCCCCGGCCTCAATGCGGCACGCAAGTTCTCGCCGAGTGTCATCCAGGGCAGCCTTGGGCAAGGCGCCCCTCGGCAGGGCAAGCCGACATCGTCGCGTGTCCCTGCAGCCGGCAATGACGACGATGTCGTCGCCGCCGTTTCGATCCCGGTAATGGGCCGCATCGCGGCCGGTGTGCCGATCGATGCCATCCAGCACCAGACGCATTCGATTTCGGTGCCGCCGGATATGATCATGGGCGGCGAGCATTATGCGCTCGAGGTCAAAGGCGATTCGATGATCGAGGCTGGCATTTTCGACGGCGACACGGTGATCATCCGCAATGCCGATACGGCGAGCCCCGGTGAGATCGTGGTGGCACTGGTCGACGAGGAGGAAGCGACGCTGAAGCGGTTCCGCCGCAAGGGCGCCTCGATCGCCCTGGAAGCCGCCAATCCGGCCTACGAGACGCGCATCTTCGGACCAGACAGGGTCAAGGTGCAGGGCAAGCTCGTCGGACTGATCCGCCGCTACTGAGCTCCGCCCTTGGCGCCGGCTTTGGGGTTGTCGGCCCTGCGGTATGGCGGCAGGCCCCGTGCCGCGCGTGAAAATTTCCGCTGCACGTGCCAGGGCCGGTATGATTTTTCGACGGCGAAGCGGATCTCGGCGCGTGTTGCCGCTTGTGGATCGAAATAGACGGCGGCACTTCCCGCGCGCGCCAGTTGCCGTTTGGTGACGACGAGGACCAGCCGGTCGTAGTAGCAGGGGTTATGGGCGGTGGCGTCGTCGATGACGATCAAGCTGGCAAAGGCGCAGGCTGGCCGCGCAGTATCGCGGTCCTTGGCTTGCGCGATGATCGCGCCGGATGGATGCATGGCAAGGCAGAGGCCGTCCGTGCAAATGAACGGCATGCCCGGCGGTAGGTCGGCCGGATCGGCAATGTCGAATTGCGGGTCGTTCTTTCCAGGCGTTTCCGGCGCGACGATGGCCTCTGATGTGAGCGCGCGTTTCCAGTTGTCGATGGTGAACTCATTCGGGCGTGCCCGGTTGACCGCGAGTTCACCGCTGCCGATCGGCAGCGCGACCAGCCGCGCGTCCTCCGAGACCAATACGTCGGGTATGCGTGTCTGCGTTGTCGTCAGCAAGCCGGCGAGCGCAAAAGGAAGTGCCGCCAGCCGCAACCAGGTCGTCGCCATGCTGGCAATGACGAGGGCGATCGTCACCAGAAGGACGGATCTCAGCGAAATCAGCCCGACCGCATCGATCGGCGAGCGCTCCGAGATCCACCCGGACAGGGCGATCATCGCCGTCAGCCCCTTGCCCATGACATAGAGGAAAGGGCCATCCGCACCGAACGGCATCGCCAGCGCGCTGAGAACGGCGAAGGGCATGACGACCAGTGAGACGATGGGCATGATGGCCAGATTGGCGAACAGGCTGAGCGGCGCCACGCGCTGGAAATGCCATATGGCGAAAAGCGCCGTGGCGCTCCCTGCAATGATCGAGGTCATCGCCAGACCGCACATGCCCAACAGGACCTTTCGAGTGGCAAAGCGTAGCGGCGACCGCCGCGGTGGCGGCGTGGTGGCCCTGCCGGCGCGGTAATCGGACCAGCCTGCATAGGCGCCGACAAGGGCCGCCGTCGCGGCGAAGGACATCTGGAAACTCGGACCGACCACCTCGTGCGGCGACACCAGGATGACCGCGATGGCCGAGATCGCCAGGTTGCGCATGGTGAGCGCGGCCCGGTCGAACAGCACGGCGATAAGCATCACCGCCAGCATGATGAAGCTGCGTTCGGCCGCAACGACAATGCCGGAAAAGACGAGGTAGGCCGCAATCGAAAAAAGCGCGGCGGCCGCGGCATATTTCTTGACCGGCCGTCGCGATGAGAAATCGGGAAACAGCGCAAAGGCACCCCGCAGCAGCGCCATGATGGTGCCGGCGACCAACGCCATATGCAGCCCCGAGATGGAGATGATGTGGTAGATGCCGGTGCGCCGCATCGCTTCGTTGATCTCCTCGGGAATGCCGGCGCGCACGCCGACGATCAGCGCAGCAGCAATCTCGCCCTCGGCACCGCCGATGCGGCTGCGGATATGGTCGGCGATCGATTCGCGCGCGTCTTCGATCGCGGAAGAAAGCTGCGCGGCAAGCGGCATGCTGCCCGACGACACGACTTTCGGATTGCCGAGAAAAAAGCCGCTGCCGCCGATACCGGCGAAATAGCTGTCGAAGGAGAAATCATAGCTGTCGGGCCGCACCGGGCCGGTCGGCGGCAGCAGCCGCACATAGCCGGTGATCTCGGAACCGGCGGTCAGCTCAGCCGGTATCTTCATCGCCGAAACGCGGACCCGTTCCGGCATGTAGCGCAGTGTCGGCCTGGCCGTTGAGATCACATCGATTGTCAGCCTGATGCGGCCGCTCGCCATGGGCTCGTACGATACGACGCGACCCGTCAGCCGCGTCGAGATTTCGGAGCCGAGCATATGCGTTCCGACACGCCATGTCTCGAACTTGGCGGCAAGTACGCCAAGCGCGCAGAGCAGCGCCACCATGAAGCACAGGCGCGTCCTGGGCCATGACCGCGAGACGACGGCACAAAGGGCCGCGAGGAGCGCGATTGCGATCGGCTGTGGAAAGGCCGGCTCCACCGACAGCCCGAAATATACGACCACCCCGCATGCGAGGAACACCGGCACCAGCAGGAAGGCGATGCCGCGGTCGAGTTCCAGGCCGGCTGCCGAGGTTACGCTGTTGCGGATACGGGACGGTGACGGGAGGCGGAAACGCCTAGGCAGGCGTACGATGGGCTCGCCCGCGGGCACGAGAACCGTTGCTGGGTCGCTGGCCGGCAGCGACGGAGCATCGAAGCGCGGAGCGGGTAGCAATGCCGGTGCCGGCAGGACAGGCGGGGGTGCGGCAAACAGCAAGCGTTCGCTGACGCCGCTGCCAACGTCCTCGCCCTCGCCCGCACCACGGCCTCGCACAGCCATCGGGTCTGCCCCTTGCGCCCTCGACCTCCTATGCTACATGAACGCGCAACGCGCGAAAGTCCGCAAACCCACTTCCTTCGCCCGCCTGAGAGTTCCATGCCCGATAAGGTCGTCACCCGTTTTGCCCCCTCGCCCACCGGCTATCTGCACATTGGCGGCGCGCGCACGGCGCTGTTCAACTGGCTGTATGCCAAGCACACAGGCGGCACGATGCTGCTGCGCATCGAGGACACCGACCGCGAGCGCTCCACCGATGCGGCAAGCGCGGCCATTCTCGACGGGCTTTCCTGGCTTGGCCTGACATGGGACGGCGAGCCGGTGTCGCAGTTCGAGCGTGCGCCGCGCCATCGCGAGGTGGCCGAGGAACTCGTTCGTATGGGCAAGGCCTATTATTGTTATGCGACGCCTGCCGAGCTAGAGGCAATGCGCGAGAGCGCACGGGCCAAGGGGCTGCCTCCCCGCTATGATGGACGCTGGCGCGACCGCGACCCGTCGGAGGCGCCGCCCGGCGCCAAGGGGGCGATCCGCATCAAGGCGCCGACAGACGGCGAGACGGTGGTGCATGACCGCGTCCAGGGCGACGTGCGCTTTCCCAACAAGGATCTCGACGATTTCATTATTCTGCGCTCGGACGGCAATCCCACCTACATGCATGCCGTCGTCGTCGACGATCACGACATGGGCATCACCCACATCATCCGCGGCGACGATCATTTGACCAACGCCGCACGCCAGACCGTAATCTATCAGGCCATGGGCTGGGAGGTGCCGTCGATGTCGCATATCCCGCTGATCCACGGTGCCGACGGCGCCAAGCTGTCGAAGCGGCACGGTGCGCTTGGCGTCGAAGCCTATCGCGCCATGGGCTACCTGCCGGAGGCGCTGCTCAACTATCTGGCGAGGCTTGGCTGGAGCCACGGCGACGATGAGATCATGTCGATCGCCGACATGATTGCATGGTTCGACATTGGCGACGTCAACAAGGGCGCCGCCCGTTTCGACTTCGCCAAGCTCGAGGCGCTTAACGGCGTGCATATGCGCCGGATGAACGACGCGGCGCTGCTCGACATCTTCATCGCCACTCTGCCCTATCTTGAAGGCGGCCCGGCAATCGCGGCGCGCCTCGACGACAGACGCAGGGCGCAACTGCTTGCCGCTTTGCCGGGCCTGAAGGAGCGCGCCAAGACGCTGGTCGAACTTGTTGAAGGGGCTGCATTCCTTTTCGTCGAGCGGCCGCTGCCGGTCGACGAGAAGGCGGCGGCGCTGCTCAGCGGTGAGGCGCGCGCGATCCTGCGGGGCGCTCATGCGGCACTAGCCACGGTTTCGGAGTGGTCTGCCGCCTCAGCCGAAGCCGCGATCCGCGACTATGCGCAGGCCGCCAGCCATAAACTCGGCGCCGTGGCCCAACCTTTGCGCGCCGCGCTCACCGGCAAAAGTACCTCGCCAGGTGTCTTCGATGTGCTGGCCGTGCTTGGCCGCGAGGAAAGCCTGGCGCGGATCGCTGATCAAATCGATTAGCAAACTGGCCCAAGAAGATTGGCATTGAAAGGTGTGTTTCGCAGTGCAACATTGGGTCTTGGCCTAATCTGCCGCGCAGATTTAATTGCGGGCGCAAATGTGCGTATTCCGATGTTTTTGACGTGTTGGGTTCAGATATTTTGCCTTTGCCGGCCTGAGGAAACAAAAAGGAGTTTGCTATGACCGAACCTGCGACAAAAATGGAATTTGGCGGCAAAACCCAGGCATCGACGGCCAAACTGGAACTCGGCGGCAAAATCCATGAATTCAAGATACGAAGTGGTTCGGTAGGACCTGACGTCATCGACATCGGTTCGCTCTACAACACCGCCGGCGTCTTTACCTACGATCCCGGTTTTACGTCGACGGCGAGCTGCGAATCGGAAATCACCTTCATCGATGGCGATGCCGGCATTCTTTTGCACCGCGGCTACCCGATCGACCAATTGGCCGAGCACGGCGACTTCCTCGAAGTCTGCTATCTCTTGCTCTATGGTGAACTCCCGACCAAGGCGCAGAAGGACGATTTCGACTACCGGGTGACGCGCCACACCATGGTGCATGAGCAGATGTCGCGCTTTTTCACCGGCTTCCGCCGTGATGCGCATCCGATGGCGGTGATGTGCGGCGTGGTCGGCGCGCTGTCGGCCTTCTATCACGATTCCACCGATATCTCGGACCCCTATCAACGCATGGTCGCGTCAATGCGGCTGATCGCCAAGATGCCGACGATCGCGGCGATGGCCTATAAATACCACATCGGCCAGCCATTCATTTACCCGAAGAACGAGCTGAATTTCGCAGCCAATTTCCTGCATATGTGCTTCGCCGTGCCTTGCGAGGAATACAAGATCAATCCGGTGCTGGCCCGCGCGATGGAGCGCATCTTCATCCTGCACGCCGATCACGAACAGAACGCCTCGACTTCGACCGTCCGCCTGGCCGGCTCGTCGGGCGCCAATCCTTTTGCCTGTATCGCTGCCGGCATCGCCTGCCTGTGGGGTCCCGCACATGGCGGCGCCAACGAGGCAGCCCTGAACATGCTGGGCGAGATCGGTCATGTCGATCACATCCCGGAATTCATTGCGCGCGCCAAGGATAAGAACGATCCGTTCCGATTGATGGGATTTGGCCACCGCGTTTACAAGAATTACGATCCGCGCGCCAAGATCATGCAGAAGACCGCGCACGAGGTCCTGGGCGAGCTCGGCATCAAGGACGATCCACTGCTCGACATCGCCATGGAGCTGGAAAGGATCGCACTGACCGATTCCTATTTCATCGAGAAGAAGCTCTATCCGAACGTCGATTTCTATTCCGGCATCACGCTGAAGGCGCTGGGCTTTCCCACCACCATGTTCACCGTGCTGTTCGCGGTCGCCCGCACCGTCGGCTGGATCGCGCAGTGGAAGGAGATGATCGAGGACCCGCACCAGAAGATCGGTCGCCCGCGCCAGCTCTATACCGGCGCGCCGGAACGGGACTACGTGCCAATCGCGAAGCGGTGAAGGTGGTGAATGGTGAATGGTGAATGGTGAATGGTGAATGGTGAATGGTGAATGGGAGTAGCGAAGCGTCGCTCCCTGTCCATAGAAACCACTATTCACAATTCACTATTCACAATTCACTCACTTCCTCACCATCCCCATCACCACACCCGCGGCTATCTCGCCTGACGGCTCGTCGGTTGCCATACGCCTGGCGATTTCGGCAAAACCGTCCTTCTGCCAGGTGCGGTAGGCGGTATCGGAGAACAGCGCTTCCAACTGCCGCGCCAGATAATGCGGCCGCACATATTGATTGTAGTGTTCCGGCACAACCGGCCGGTCGGCAATGAGATTGGGCAAGGCTGCGCTCCATACTTTGATCAGCGGCTGCGCCATGCGCATGACCGGATCGAGCCGGTAGCAGGAGATCATCGGCACACTCGCCAGTGCCAGTTCCAGCGATACTGTCCCCGATGCGATCAGCGCCGCATCGGCCTTGCCGAAGGCCTGCCATTTGCGTTCGGCATCGAGTATGATCTCCGGCTTCTCGTCCCAGCTCGCGACCGAGGTCCTGACCAGGTCGGCGACGTGCGGCACCGTCGGCAACAGCAGGCGCAAGCGGTGCCCGCGCGCCCGCAGGATCGACACCGTCTCGCCGAACGGCCCGACCATGCGTCGCACCTCACCACGACGCGAACCAGGCAGTACAAGCAACGTTTTGACGTGATCTGCGGACAGGTCACGCGGCTGCGCCTGCGCCCTGGCGGCACTGATTATGCCCGGATCGTGTGCAAGGCGATGCCCGACATAGGTGCCGGGCGGCCCGCCCAGGCGAGCGAGTTCCTTCACCTCGAACGGCAGGATGCAAAGAATGTGATCGACATATGGCTTCATCGCCGCCGCCCTGCCCGGCCGCCACGCCCACACGCTCGGGCAGACATAGTGGACGATCGGGATAGTCGGATCGGCGGCACGCACCTTCTTGGCGACGCGCAGCGAGAAATCCGGACTGTCGATGGTGATAAGGCAATCGGGCTTTTCACCGGCAATCGCGTTTGACGTCTGGCCGATCCGCCGCATCAGGCGCGGCAGGTCGCGCAGGATGGCGCTAAGCCCCATCAGTGCGATCTCGCTGCCGTCGAACAATGGCGCCAGGCCGAGCGCCTGCAAATGGCGGCCGCCGATGCCGACAAGCCGAACTTCGCGCCCGGTCATGCGCTTGAGCGCCTGCACAAGGTCGGCGCCAAGTAGGTCGCCGGACTCCTCGCCGGCGACGACGGCTATCTTCAACGGCCGCTCATTCGCCATGCGCCGGCTCCGCAGGCAGGCCAATCACGAACAGGCCGAGCGCATTGGCACGTCCGATGGTGGCGGGACCTTCGAGCACCAGCGAGCGACCGGCTTCGACGGCAATGCCGGCCAGTCCGGCGGCATGCGCCGCCTCGACGGTCAGCGGGCCGATGGAGGGCAGATCGGCACGCAGTTCCTGACCGGGCTTGGCGCATTTGACCAGAACACCGCGGCTCCCGCCGGCCAGCCTGCCGTGCCCGCGCAACTCCCTTGTCCGCTCGAGCAGCCCGTCGGTGCCTTCGACGCCTTCCAACGCAATGGCGCGGCCGCCGACCGCAACAGCCGCTTGGCCGATATCCAGCGCGCCGATGGCTTTTGCCGCCGCGTGCGCCGCCTCGATGTCGCGCCAGTCGGATCTGCGTGGCGCCGCCTTGGTCAGCAGGCCTTCGGCGGCGACCAGCTCCGGCACGATCTCGTCAGCGCCGACGACCTTGATGCCGCTGCGCTCGATCCTGCGCACGAACAGTTTCAGAACCGTATCGTCCCCCCGGGTTACACCGACGAAGAGGCTGGGTAGCCACGCGAGCAGGCCCAAATTGAGGCGCATGGCGCTCAGCCTGGGGCGGCGCGTGATATGACCCGCGGTTACGAGATGCGTAACGTGATGCCGCTTAAGGATCGGCAGCAGCGACCCGACGTCTTCCAGCCTCAAGGTTGCCTGCTCATAGGGCTCGAAATCGGCTATGCGATCGACCTCGCCGGCCGCCATCACGACGAAGGGCAATTTGCCTTGCCGGGCGAGCGCTCGGGCAATTTCGACCGGGAGACTGCCGCCGCCGGCGATGATGCCGACCTTGGCATCTGGCGCGAGATCAAGGCCCTTTCCGGCAGCCTCAATCTTCGTCATCTGCCCTCAGTCTTCATCATCGGTATCGTCGCCGTCGCTACCCTTGAGCGACGGCACGGCGTAGTGCCGCTTGCCGCGACCGGCGATGAAGTCGACGATCTTCATGGCAGTCGGCGACGAGGCGAATTCCGCCTTGGCGAATTCGATGTTCTCGCCGACGGTCCGGGAGCGATCGAAGATCGTCTTGTAGGCTTTGCGCAGCAAGTGGATCTCCGAACGCGGCAGGCCGGCGCGCTTCAGGCCAATGATGTTGAGGCCGCGAAGGCTGGCACGGTTGCCAACGGCGATGGCGTAAGGAATGACGTCGCCGACGATCGCCGAGCAACCGCCGAGAAAGGCGTTATCGCCGATGCGGACAAACTGATGAACCGCGGTAAGGCCGCCGATGTAGACATTGTCACCGACTTCGCAATGCCCGCCTAACGTCGCTTGATTGGCGAAGGTGGCGTTCTTGCCGACCACGCAGTCATGGGCAATATGGGCATAGGCAAGGAAATTGCCGTTGTCGCCGATCGTCGTCTCGCCGCGGCTGGAATCGGTGCCGACATGCATGGTGACACCTTCGCGGATCGTGCAGTTCTCGCCGATCACTAGCGTGGTACGGCCGCCCTTGTGCTTGGTGTTCTGCGGCGCCCCGCCCAGTATCGCCATCGGATAGACCTTGGTCGATGCACCGATGGTGGTCGCGCCAATCACCGAGACATGGCTGACCAGTTCGACGCGGTCGCCGATCACGGCGTCGGGGCCGACGTGACAGAAGGGCCCGATGCGGGCGCCTTCGCCGATTTGGGCGCCTGCCTCGATGACCGACGATGGATGGATGACTGTCTGGATTTTCATTAGCATTCGTTTGTCAGCCGCTTGCGACCATCATCGCCGAGATCTCGGCTTCCGCCGCCTTGGCGCCATCGACGAGGGCCTCGCAAGCGAATTTGAGAAGATTGCCGCGTTTCTTGATTTTCTTCACATGAATTTTCAGCTGGTCGCCTGGAACGACCGGCTTGCGGAACTTGGCATTGTCGATGGTCAGGAAATAAACCAGCGACGGCTTTTCCGTACCAAGGCTGCGGATGCAGATGGCGCCGGCCGTCTGCGCCATCGCCTCGATGATCAGCACGCCGGGCATGACCGGCTGGTCGGGGAAATGACCTTGGAAATGCGGCTCGTTTATGGTGACGTTCTTGATGCCGATGGCGGATTCGTCGCCATCTATGTCGACAATACGGTCGATCATCAAGAACGGATAGCGGTGCGGCAGGAGCTTCATCAGCCGCATTATGTCAACCGCTTCGAGCGTCGCCGCTGCGATGTCAGCCATTTCCCCCCTCACCCTGTTTGCGCGTCCGTGCAAGTCTGCGCAAGGCCGCTATCTCGCGCATGGCTTCCGCCATCGGCTGCGCCGGATATCCTCCCCAAATCTCACCGGCAGGCACATTGCTCATAAACCCGCTTCTTGCCGCAAGCTTGGCCCCGGACCCGATGGTCAAATGATCCGCAAGGCCGACACCGCCACCCATGGTGACGTTGTCGCCTACCGTCACGGAACCGGAAATACCCGAAAGCCCGGCTATTATGCAATTGCGGCCGATGCGAACGTTGTGCGCGATCTGCACCAGATTGTCGATCTTGGTGCCCTGGCCGATGATCGTGTCGGACATGGCGCCGCGATCGACGGTCGTATTCGACCCGATCTCGACGTCGTCCTGGATGATGACGCGGCCAATCTGCGGAACCCGCTCCGGACCCTTGGAGCCGGCCACGAAACCGAAGCCATCCTGGCCGATCCTGGCACCGCCATGGATGATGACGCGATTGCCAATCAACGCATATTGCACGCTGGCACCTGGACCGACATAGCCGTCGCGGCCAATCTGCGAGGACGGACCGACGACCGCATGCGGGGCAATGACGGTCCCGCTGCCGATGGCAGCGCGAGGTCCGATGATCGCACCCGCTTCGATGATCGCACCGGCCTCGACATGGGCGGTCGCATCGATATGGGCGTGCGGCGAGATACCGGTTTCGCCGGTCATCGGTCCAGGCGTTGCAGCCGCCGGAAAAAGCAGACGCCCGACCATTGCGAAGGCCTGCTGCGGGCGCGGATGCACCAGCACCGCGATGCCCGCCGGCGCCTTGCCGGCAAATTCGGCAGGGCAGAGAACCGCCGCCGCCCGCAGTGACTGCATCAGGGCGAAATTGCGCCTGCCATCGACGAAGACAAGGGCGTTCTCGCCGCCTTCGTTGGCGGGTGCCAGAGCCTCGATCGATACATCGGAGAGACCGGAATCAACAAGCGTCGAACCGGTCAGATTCGCGACTTCGCCGGCCGTATACCGGCGTGAGGGCGCGAAGAACACCGGATCGGTCATTCCAGAAGCAATATCCAGCTAGCGCATGACCCCGAAAATCGGAAATCGACCCTCGGAAAGGATCATGCGCAAATCAAAGTGCTACAACGTCCTTTGCGCGTCCGATAGGACGCGCTGCGCTGTAGTGTCGGATCACTGCCATCCGGATCCAAACGAGCCGGAAGCATCATTGCCCGCTACATCAGAAGCGGGTCGATATGCCGAAGTTGAATTCCTGCACGTCGTCGGTCTTTTCTTTCTTGACCGGGATCGCATAGTCGATGCGGATCGGGCCGAAAGGCGATGCCCACATCAAACCGACACCGACGGAAGCGCGCCATTCCATGCCGGTTGTCGAAGAATTGACAAGGCCACTTGCGATTTTGCTGCCGTAGAGCGTTGCCGCATCGGCGAACACAGCGCCACGCAAACCGAAGCTTTCGGGGATGACCGGCAGCGGGAACTGAGCTTCCGCCGAGGCATTGAAGTAGGTAGTGCCGCCGAGATGGTCATTGCTGTTGTCCGAAGCAACCGGGCCGATGCCGCCATATTCGAAACCGCGGATCATACGGTCGCTGCTCTGGAAATGGTCGAAGACGCGCAGATCGCCGTTGCCATATCCCTGGACATGGCCAGCGCCGCCCGAAACGAGGCCCACCAGGTCCAATTGTTCGGACAACGTCTGATAAATGCTGCCGCGCGCCGTGACCTTGATGAACTTGGCATCGCCGCCGACGCCGGCCACTTCGGTGCCGACATTGGCATAAATACCGTCATGCGGGTTCTTCATGTCGTCGATGGTATTGTAGATCAGGCCGAGGCTGACCGAGGACTTGAGCCATGGGCTCTCTTCAACGCCGTTTACGATCGCCTGGGAGACGTCGCAGGTGCCACCATTGATAACGGGAACGCAGCCCTCGTCGAACTCGTACTTCTCTTGCGCAATATTATAAGCCAGCTGCGTTGAGATGTTGTCGGTGATCGGCAGACCGAAGCGGACGGTCGCGCCTGTCGTGTCGCTGTCGTAATGGTCGTAGTTTCGGCTCTGCTTGTAGATGTCGAAGCCGGCCGCGATCCGGCGGCCGAGGAAATAGGGTTCGGTGAAAGAGAAGCTGTAGTCGCGCGAGTTCTTGCCACCGCCCGCCGCCACCTTGATGAATTGGCCGCGACCGAGGAAGTTGCGCTCACTGACGGAACCTTCGACGGACGGACCTGACGTTTCACCGCCGCTCGAATAACCGGCGCCGACCGTGAACTCACCGGTCGATTTCTCGACCACATCGACCACCAGCACAACCTGGTCCGGCTCAGAACCCGGAACGGTGGAAATTTCGACTTTTTCAAAATAATCGAGCGCTTCCAGCCGCCTCTTCGCGCGCTGGATGAGCACCTGATTGAAAGCATCGCCTTCGCTGACATCGAACTCGCGGCGAATGACGTAGTCGCGCGTCCGATCGTTGCCGCGAATCTCGATGCGCTCGATATAGGCCTTGGTCCCCTGATCGACCGTATAGACGACCGAGATCGTGTGGTTCTCGAAGTTGCGGTCGCCGCGCGGCGTCACCTGGGCGAAGGCATAGCCGGATCCAGCGACCTTTTCGGTCAAGGCGATGATCGTGTCCTCGACGTTCTTGGCGTTGTAGACATCGCCCTTGTGGGTCTCGACCACCGATTCAAGCGACTTGGCGTCGACCTCGGGGATCGTGCTTTCGACGCTGACATCCCCGAACGTATAACGCTCGCCCTCCTGCACCGTGATGGTGACGGTGTATTTGTTGGTTGTGTCGTCGAGTTCGCCGACAGCCGAGACGACCTGGAAGTCGGCATAGCCGTGATTATAATAGAAGCGGCGCAGCAGCTCCTGGTCGGCGCGCAGCTTGTCCTCGTCATAAACATCGTCGCGCAGCACGAACGACAGGAAGGACGAACGCTTGGTGGAGATGATGTCCGACAGACGGCGGCTCGAATAGGCGCTGTTGCCGACGAAATTGATCGCTGCGATCTGGGTGCGGCCGCCTTCGTTGATGTTGAAGACCACGTTTACCCGGTTGTCGCCGAGATCCATGATCTGGGTGGTCACGGCGGCATCGTCGCGGCCGATACGCCGGTATGCGGCCTTGACCGCCTCGACATCGGCATCGAGCTGCTGTTGCGAGAAGGTGCCGCGCGGCTTCAATTGCACCGCGGCCTCAAGCGCGTTGTCCTTGAGCTTCTTGTTGCCCTGGAACAGCACCTGGTTGACGACCTGGTATTCGGACACCTTGATGACCAGCGTCGATCCGACCTGGTTGATCTGCACATCCGAAAACAGCCCAGTGCCAAACAGCGCCTTGACCGCATCGTCGATATCCGAACTGGAAAACGCCTTGCCGGGCTTGATCGCCACGTAATTGCGGATGGTGTCCGCGTCGACACGCTGATTGCCGGTGACTTCGACTCTGGAGACGACAGCCGCCTCGGCGGCCGATGTGGCAACGAACTGCACTGCGAGCGCGCCTGGTACAACCAGAGCGGCGGACATAGCCACCGCGGACGCGGCGCTCAGAAACTTGGATGCTGCCTTCATCGGGCTTTTGTACCTTTTCTCGAAGTCCCCACGGCGAGAAAACCGGACGTGCGGTAATTTCCCCTACCGTATTAACCGGATTTTCCCTACACGCAAGGCTTCTGGTTAATTTGTATTTACTTAACCCTGAGGCGTGGCTTTCGCGTCACGCATATCCCCACGCATGGTAAACGGCGTCTCAACATTGCTCGTGCCGAAGCCAAATTCCTTCATGATTTCAGCACCCAAACAGATCGTTCCAGAAAACAAAGCCCATGAACCCGAGCACCAATATGAGGCCGCTTCGGTAAGCCATTTCCATCATGCGTTCGGACACCGGCCGCCGGATGACAGCCTCCACGCCGTAGAACAGAAGATGCCCTCCGTCGAGGGGGGGAATCGGCAAAAGGTTGAGAATCCCTATCCCGACTGACAGGAATGCAACAAGCTGCACGAGCCATTCAAAGCCGAGCTTTGCCGCCTGACCCGACATCTTGGCGATCTTGATGGGGCCGCCCAGCTGGCACTTGTCCTCGCGACCGACAACGAAACGTTGCAGGAACTGGCCGGTACGCTGGATGACGTGTCCGGTTTCCTGGACCGCTGCCCCGACCGCCCCGGCCGGACTATAGGTGATCAGCCGTGGCTGGCCGAGTTCCTTGTTGTTGACGACGCCGATCACGGCCACCTGGACCTTGTTGCCCAGTGCGTCTTGTTGTTCCATCAAGCGCGGCGTCGCCGTGACGGTGATTTCCTTGCCGGCGCGTAACATGACGAAGGTGATGCTGTCGCCGGCGCGGCCAGAGACCAGACGCTGGACGTCGGCAAAGGTCTCGACCTTGCTGCCGTCGACGCTGACGAATCGGTCGCCGGGCATGATGCCGGCCGCGGCGGCCGGACTGCCGACGGTGACCTCAGCCACCATCGGCTCCAGCACGGGCCGGCCATGGACGGAAAACAGCACGGCAAAGACGGCGATCGTCAGCAGGAAGTTGAACAGCGGCCCCGCCACGACGGTCGCCGCCCGCTTCCAGATCGGCTGCGTGTGGAAGGCAACCTTGCGTTCTTCGTCGCTCAGCGCCTCGATCTCCTCCGAGCTGGGCTGGCTCGACGTCGCGTTCATGTCGCCGACGAACTTGACGTAGCCGCCGAGCGGTATGGCGCAAAGCTTCCAGCGCGTGCCGCGGCTATCGTTGAAGCCGATGATCTCTGGGCCGAAACCGATCGAAAAGGCTTTTGCGCCGATACCGCACCAACGCCCGACGAGGTAATGGCCCATTTCGTGGACAAAAACGACCACGGTCAGCACGAACAGGAAAGGCACCAGCGTGCCGAGGACAAAGCCCTCTGTGCTGAAAACCGCGTGAAAAATCTCGTTCAATTCATGCCCTCAAATTCATCCACGGCACAGATCACGCCGCGACTGTGACATCAATCCAGGCGAATCCATGACGCAGCCCCGCGCCGGCCCACCGACGATGCCGTTCAAACCGGAAACAGCCCCTGTGCCGGATGGTCGGCGGTCGCGGAAATCCAGCCGATGACGTATAGGGCGAAAGCCGCCGCGACAAGCCCATCTACCCGATCCATGATGCCGCCATGGCCGGGTATCAGCGTGCCGGAATCTTTACGGCCGTGGCGTCGCTTGACCCATGATTCGAACAGGTCGCCGGCCTGCGCGACAATCGAAAGCACCAGTGCGACCACGCCAAGCACGACGAGGTTGCCCGTTCCGGCTACGGCGGCCAGAAGCAGCCCGGCCACGACGCCGCCGACCACCCCACCGAGCGCCCCGCTCCGCGTCTTGCCCGGCGAGATCGACGGCGCCAGCCTTGGACCACCGATGGAGCGGCCGACGAAATAGGCAAAGATATCGGTCGCCCAAACCACGGCGAATAGGAACAGAATGGCCAGCAGCCCTGAATGGTCGCCGTCACGCAAGAAGGCCAGCGACAAGCCGGACACGGCCGCATAGGCAAGGCCGGATGCTTCCCACGGTCCTGCCCTGCGCATGGAAGAAGCGACGGCAGTGACAGCAACCAGAGCCGCGACGAGCGGCAGCAGCAAAGACGCAGGCAGGCCGGCGACGAGGGCACCAATAAAGACCACGATCAGCGCCTCGGGCAGAAAGCCGAGACCTGCCGTAGCACCAGCACCTGCCGGGGCAACGGGGCGGCTCATCCGCGTCCACTCGTAGAAGATCACCGCCGCCATGGCGGCGCAAAGCAACCGGAAGGACAGTCCGCCGAGCCAGGTCAGGGCAAGCGTGACGATGGCAAGCACGACGGCCGAAATGACCCGGAGTTGGAGGTTGCTCATTCCTCAGCCTGAGGCGACATCTTGGGCGGCAAGTCCGCCGAAGCGGCGCTCGCGGCCGGCGAAATCGCGCAGTGCATCGGACAGGTGCTCGCGACTGAAGTCGGGCCAGTAGCAAGGCAGGAAAACGAGTTCGCTATAGGCGGCCTGCCATAACAGGAAGTTGGACAGCCGAAGCTCGCCGCTGGTGCGGATGACCAGTTCCGGGTCCGGAATGCCCTCTGTATCGAGCGAGCTGGCAAAGGAATCGGCCGTGATCGCCTCGCTCTCGATCTCACCGCGCGCCACCGCCGCTGCGAGCTTGCGCGCGGTGCGCACGATCTCGTCGCGCCCGCCGTAATTGAAGGCAATGACCAGTGTCAGCGCCTCGTTGCCGAGAGTGAGCGTTTCGGCTTCCTCGAGCAGCCCCCTTATGTCGGGCTGCAGCCCTGCCCTGTCACCGATGACCCTGATCCGCACCCCACTCTGGTGCAGCTCGGCGAGGTCACGTCGGATGAAAAGCTTAAGCAGGCCCATGAGGTCGCTGACTTCGGATTTCGGCCGTGACCAGTTTTCCGACGAAAAAGCGTAGACGGTCAGGAAGGAGATGCCGAGGCCGGGGGCGGCGCGCACTGTCTTGCGCAGCGCCTCGACGCCGGCGCGGTGACCGGCCAGCCGCGGCAAGCCGCGCGCCTTGGCCCAGCGTCCGTTTCCGTCCATGATGATCGCGACATGCGCGGGCGTTGCCATATTCTCGCTTCCGGGCCAGGCGTGGCCAGACCCTAGACCTGCATGATTTCCGCTTCCTTGTCGGAAAGCAGGTGGTCGATGGTGCTGATTGTCTCGTCGGTCAGTTTCTGAACCTGGTCGGCCCGTTTGCGGTGGTCGTCCTCACTGATGTCGCCGTCCTTTTCCGCCTTTTTCAGAAAGTCCATGCCGTCCCGGCGAACGTGGCGTGCGGCGACGCGGGCATTCTCGGCATAACCGTGCGAGATCTTGACCAGCTCCTTGCGGCGCTGTTCGTTGAGCTCGGGCAGCGGAATCCTGAGATTGGTACCGTCGACGATAGGATTGAAGCCGAGATTGGCTTCACGGATGGCGCGGTCGACTGCGCTGACCATCGACTTGTCCCAGACCGAAACCGAAATCATGCGCGGTTCCGGCACCGACACTGTTGCCACCTGGTTGATCGGCATGGTGGTGCCATAGGCCTGCACCTGGACGGCATCGAGCAGGTTGCTCGACGCGCGGCCGGTGCGCAGCGAAGCCAGATCATGCTTGAACGCGGCGATCGCCCCGTCCATGCGCCGTTTGAGATCGTCGTACTCGCCACTCATCATCGTCTCCTCGACCCGTTAACCCGGGTTCACTGCTTAGGCCCTGTTCGAGCCTCATCCGCAACCGGTCCCTTTCGGGTTCATGGTCCGGTCAATCGTCTGCGACAACCGTGCAACGGCCACCGCCCCTCAGGATATCGCCGAAGCCACCCTTCTCGTGGATCGAATAGACGATTATCGGAATGTTGTTTTCGCGCGCAAGTGCAATCGCCGCCGTATCCATGATCGAAAGCCCGCGTTTGATGACTTCGTCATGGCTGATCCGCTCGAAACGTGTCGCATGCGGGTCCTTCTTGGGATCAGCCGAATAGACACCATCGACCTGGGTGCCCTTGAACAGAGCATCGGCGCCGATCTCGGCGGCGCGAAGGGCTGCAGCCGAATCGGTGGTGAAGAACGGATTGCCGGTGCCGCCGGCGAAGATGACGACCTTGCCCTGGTTCATGTAGGCGGTCGCCTGACGCTGCGAAAAACTTTCGCAAAGCTCGGGCATGGCGATCGCCGACAGCACCACGGCGTCGACGCCGATCTTGTTGAGCGAGGTGCGCAGCGCCAGCGAATTGATAACCGTGGCAAGCATGCCCATATGGTCGCCGGTGACGCGGTCTCCGCCTTTTGACGCAACCGCGACGCCACGGAAGATGTTGCCGCCGCCTATGACGACACCGACTTCGATGCCCAATGCGCGGGCCTCGGCGATGTCGGCGGCGATGCGGTCGACCACCGATACGTCGATGCCGAAATGCTGCTCGCCCATCAACGCTTCGCCCGACGCTTTCAGCAAGACACGTCGGTAGAGGGGCTTCACCGTCATCTGGTCCTCGTCATCGTGCGTGTGACGCGTTTCGGTGCGCCCCGAAACACTGGGCGTTCCGATACACGAAGGGGGGCCCGCAGGAGCCCACGGGCCCCCCCCCCCTAAATTTTAAAATGAAACCGACTAGAGACCAAAAAAACACCACCCAAAAACAAAACAGAACCACATACACCAAAAAAGAAAAAGGTG
>NZ_JAMYTF010000028.1:0-88952 GCF_040322295.1 Mesorhizobium sp. M0159 | reverse complement strand
CACGAGCAGTCGGTCACCGGCTTCCTGATGAACATCATCCCGCCAACGATTGTCGGTGCCTTCGCGGAAGGCGACATCCTGCAGGGGCTGTTCTTCTCGGTTCTGTTCGGCATGGCGCTCGCGATGGCCGGAGAGACGGGCAAGCCTATCGTTTGCTTCCTTCAGGCGCTCATCGCGCCTGTCTTCAAGCTCGTCGGCATTCTGATGAAGGCCGCGCCGATCGGCGCTTTCGGCGCAATGGCCTTCACCATCGGCAAATATGGCATCGGTTCGGTCGTCAATCTCGCGATGCTGGTCGCGACGTTCTATTTCACCGCCTTCCTCTTCGTGTTCGGGGTTCTCGGCGCGGTCTGCCGCTACAACGGCTTTTCGATCTGTTCTCTCATTCGCTACATCAAGGAAGAGCTGCTGCTTGTGCTCGCAACGTCCTCCTCGGAGGCCGCGCTTCCCTCGCTCATGGAGAAGATGGAGAAGGCGGGCGCCAGGCGTTCGGTTGTGGGTCTCGTCATCCCGGCCGGATATTCGTTCAATCTGGACGGCACGAATATCTACATGACCCTGGCGGCCCTCTTCATCGCGCAGGCGACGAACACCGATCTGTCAATCGGCGATCAGGTGCTGCTGCTTTTTTTCGCCATGCTCCCTTCGAAAGGAGCAGATCGCATTACCAGTACTGGATTCGTCACCTTGGCTGCAACGCTCTTTGTCGTCCCGACCGCCCCTTTCGTCGGCATGACGCTGATCCTTGGCGTCGACCACTTCATGTTCGAATGCCGTGCGTTCACGAATCTGCTCAGCAACGCAATGGCAACGCTCGTCGTCGCGCGCGGTGGGCGACCCGGATGAAGTTCGATCGGCAAAGGCCCTCGCGAGCGGACCCTCGGCGCTTTGGTGGCGGAGGATCAAGTCGGCGGCGTTTCGAAGGGCGGTTGCGGCTGGCCTGCTCGCGCGAACGCCGCTCAGGCATTGCGGGCAGGGCACGAAGCCGCCGTAAAGGAACCGTCCGCTGACATCGGCAGCAATAGAGCTCCGCAATTCGCGTACTCCGGAACTGCTGGGGTTCTTGGAAGGTTTTCGAAGCTTCTGTCTCGCTCCTCCAGCCGAATTGCGTGTGCTTATGAAAGAGATGGAGACTTCAGGTCGCGCTATCGGACAAAATTTGATCATCGGATACGTTCACTCCCCATTGGGCAAGGCGAGTCAGAAGATCGCTACTTCTTGAGACGCACCCATGAAGGAGACGTGACTATAACGTTTAGTGCCGCTTTATGTGGCCAGACGAGGGATGCTGCCTTGATCACTTCCGCACAGATGCGCGCGGCGCGGGCGCTGCTCGGAATCGACCAGGTCAGACTGGCCGAGTTGTCGGGAGTGTCGATTACAACCAGACTGACAGCCGCAAGACCGAGGAGCGCATCCGCGAAAAAGACGTTCAGTTGCGCGAACTCCAGCACCGGGTCAAGAACAATTTGCAGATGATCACCGCCCTGATCCGAATCGAAACTCGCAATGCGGTAGAGCCGGACCAAAAAGCGTTTCGAGCGCCTAGCAGGACGTGTAGATGCCTTGGCGATGCTCTACCAAGAACTTTCCGGTGACGAACCAAAGGACGAGGTTGATCTCGGCGTCTATCTCAGTCAAATCGCATCGGGAGTCATGACCGCGCATACTACAGAGGGCATCCGGCTCGACATGAGCGTGGACACCTACCCAGTTTCGATCAATGTCGCCATGCCCGCCGGACTGGTAGTGAACGAACTGCTGACCAATGCACTAAAGCATGCTTTTCAAGGACGCGAGGGAGGCACGATCACCCTGCACAGCATCGTTGAGGGTGAAGGCTGCCGGGTGGTCGTCGCCGATGACGGTATCGGCCTGCCAGAAGGCGAGACATGGCCCAAGCACGGCAAGCTCGGCGCGTTGATTGCGCGCTCGCTGATCGAAAACGCAACGCGCAATTCGACGTGAACTCCAGCCCGAATGAGGGCACGAGAGTAACTATCCTGTTCAGGCGGGCCACAGCAGCCGCCGCCTGAGGCGGGACGTTATTTTTCGCTCAGTAGGTTGCCAGGAGCTTGCCCCAGGTCTCCCGAGTGAGGTCTTGCAATGGAGGGGAGTCCGTTCGCTGCCTGAAAGGGATGGCTTCGGTCGGCGGATATCTGGGGCAATGGCAGCCGTTCGTTCCGGCCGATTGAACTGGATGTACGGCTGCTAAGGGGATGATGCCGACCTGGCCGCCTTTTCGAGAACCGGGGAATTCAAGCCCGTGTTGCAGTGACTTTGGAGGCGGCTGGACGGCAAAAAAAGAAAGCCAGCTTAGAGGCTCGGCCAAGTTGTGAAGGTCAAAATCGCCATCAGGCATTGAAAAAGGCAGGCTCTCATTATATATCTCCGATGCGTCGGAAGATTTATTTAGGAGCGACCATGGCAGCTGTAGCCGAAATGCTGAAGGCAACCGAAGCCGCCGTGGTCTCGCGTGTAAGCCTGCGAGATGTCAATCGCGCAATCGATGAACGCATCCTGCCCGATGCCTTCGTATCGGTTGACAACGGCCGGCACGTCCTGGCTGGAGCCTGCTCCTTCATCAGCTTCTACTTCGAGACCGCAAAGCGTCTAACCTCGGAAGAACGACTGTTTGCGATCAGGACGGTTGAGCCCAAGCTAACACGCTCGCGCTCGCTCGCTTGGGCGGCACTGCTGCGCGAGGACTGGACCGTGCGTGACGACTTTCTAACGATCGATCTGATGCCGTTCCTGAAGAGCACGAGTGAACGTCTGTCCGATCTCGAGGCGGCTCGCGAGATGGTCACGTCGTCGGATGACGTGCTCAGCGGCACGCCCGTTATCCGTAACACTCGCGTCCCAGTGTATGATGTCGCGGCATCCGTCACTGTCGGTCATTCGGTTGAGCGCATTCTTGGGGCCTACCCCAGCCTTGACACGGAGAAGGTACGGCTCGCGGCGATTTATGCAGAGGCGAACCCCCTGCGAGGGCGTCCTCGTACTGGAGACCTTCCAAAAGGCTCCGTCATCACTTCCGATCGCCGTGTTCCGCGTCTTAGGAAGGCGGGATGAAGTTCCTGATCGATGAATGTCTCACCCCCGAGCTTGCAAAATTTGCGCATGGGAAGGGTCATTGCGAGACCAGCCACGTTGTCTGGCTGGGGCTCGCCGGGCTCAAGGACTGGGAGCTGAAGCCGATCATTCTTGAAGGCGACTGGACCTTCGTAACCAAGAACTCGGTGGATTTTAGGGGGCCAAAGGATAATCCGGGCACCAAGGGACAGTATGCAGATGTTGCCATCCACGCAGGGCTTGTTTGCCTAAACGGCCCGCCAGGCATGGATCTCGACATGCAGATCGAACTTTTCGAAATGGCGCTGATCGAGCTCGACGACGATGATCTTGTGAACCAGGTTCTTGAAGTGATCCTCGAAGACGAGGAAACGTTGCGCGTTGTCCGTTATGCGCTACCGAAGGAATGATCGAAGACAACGAGGCAGCAAGCCCGGGGCGCAGGACCGATGTCATCAATGATCCTGCCGTCGTCGCGAAGCGCGAACAGGCACCTGGCGAGACTGGCCGCGGCAGAGTGAGACCGTCGCGAACAGACGATAAAAACAAACATCACTTGGGCACGCCGCAGAAAGGTGGCAAGCAGCCCTCTGGTCGCAACAAATGGAAGGCACGACTGGACGACATCGTCGCTATGCCAAAGGCCTTCGCATCTGGTCCGATCAGAAATCCTATCTCGACGCGACGGTCGCCTATGAAGAGTCAAAAATGTAGCGCAATCGGTTCACGATCGATTGAAAACCATGACCGTTCCTGTGCGGTGCTCAGACTGCCGCTGAGTGCCTGGCCTTTCCACTTTCAAAATATTTATCGAACTTCACCGCAATGCTCCTCACGAAGGGGCGATTTGCCGCCGGCACGACGAAACTGTCGCCTTGCAATTCAAGCAGTTGAGCAGGATCCTTAAGGGCGATGGAGCTTGCCTGAAGCAGGAGCCTTTGGCCGGCTTGCCCGAAGCTCTCCACCAGATCGACCGCCGAGAAGGCGAAATCGCACATCAGCCGTTCAATGATCCATCCCCGGACGCGATCGTCGTCGGAGAACACGATGCCGCGCACAGCCGCCAACCTGCCGTCTGCAACCACGCGGCCGTACTCGCCGGTCGAAGGCATGTTCTGCACGTAGCCCTGGCGAAAACGGCTGATCGACGAAGGGCCAAGTCCGATCAATGTCTCGCAGCGATCGTCCGTGTAGCCCTGAAAATTGCGGTGCAAAGCGCCCGCGCGGGCCGCTACCGCCAACGCGTCGCCCGGCTTTGCGAAATGGTCGAGCCCGATTGATTCATAGCCCTCGTCCACAATCGCTCGCGCGGCAAGTCGCGATTGAGCGAACCGCTCCGTGGGACCGGGGAGCCATGTCTCGTCGATCATCGTCTGATGTTTCTTGAACCAGGGCACGTGAGCGTAGCCGAACAGCGCCATCCTGTCCGGTTCGAGGGTGAGCGCCTGCGCCACGGTGGAACACAGGCTCTCCCTGGTTTGATGCGGCAGGCCGTAGAGCAGATCAAGGTTCACGGAATCCACTCCGCGGGAACGAACTTGGTCGACGACTGCCTTGGTTTGCAAAAAGCTTTGCTCGCGGTTGATGGCCTTTTGCACTTTCGGATCGAAATCCTGCACGCCGAGGCTCGCCCGCGTCATGCCGATTTCGGCAAGTGCATCGAGGCGGGCATCGTCCATATCGTTGGGTTCGATCTCAACGCTGATCTTTGCACCGGGGAGAAACGTGAAGCTGTTGCGCAGGACGGTTCCCAGCGCCACGACATCTTCCGGTTTGAGCATCGTCGGCGAACCGCCGCCGAAATGAACCGCGCGAACTCGGCCCTTGCCGGTGACAAGGCCGCCAATCGTCGCGATCTCCGCATACAGCGAGCGCAGATAAGCGGCCACCGGCTCATAGTGGCGCGTCTGTTTGGTATGGCACGCGCAGAACCAGCAGAGCCTGTCGCAATAGGGAATATGCAGGTAAAGCGATATCTCGTCACCGCCTTCGAGCGCCTCCAACCAGCCGCGGTAGACGACAGCATCGACCCCCGTATGGAAATGCGGCGCGGTCGGATAACTGGTATAGCGCGGGACATTCTCGCCAAGTCTGGCAGCTGGCTCCGGTCGCATGTCGTGGTCCACCGTGTTTGCGTCGCCGGAACTGTGGATGCTTGGATGAGCCTAAGCCCTGATTTCGATCAACCTTCAGCACGGACAAACTGCCGCAAGGATTTTTCTACCGTCGATTGCTATCCTGCCTGCACTGGACCGGTAGAGCGATCGAATGACATTACGGCAGGATATTCACAGTTCCGGCATTCCCGTTCTTTGCCTGTCTTGCGAGGCACGGCACCGCGGTGTCTGTGGTGCGCTCGAACCAGACCATTTGGCTCGGCTAGCCAAGACTTCGTCGCGGCACAAAATCGAGCCGGGGGTCGAACTGATCGGCGACGCCGAGGCGGTCGACAGCTATTCAAACGTGCTTTCAGGCGTGGTGAAGCTGACGAAGAGCCTTTCGGACGGCCGCCAGCAGATCGTCGGCCTCCAGTTCGCGCCGGATTTTCTGGGACGGCCCTTCAAGGTGAAAAGCGCGATCAATGCGGAAGCGGCAACAGCTGTCTCGCTGTGCTCGTTTCCGAGAGCGGCCATCGAACGGATGATGAAGGAATCACCGGAATTTGTGCATCGCCTGCTCAAGCAGACGCTGAACGAACTCGACGAGGCACGCGAATGGATGGTTACTCTGGGGCGCAAGACCGCACCGGAGAAGGTGGCGAGCTTTCTCCTCATGATCGCCCGGAACATCGATTCCAGTGTTAACCCGGCGGCCAGGTCGACGTGCTTCGAGCTGCCGATGACGCGTGCCGACATCTCTGATTTCCTTGGAATTACAAACGAGACCGTGAGCCGTCAGCTGACCAGCCTGAGAATGGACGGCGTGATTCGGATCGAGAACAACCGCCGTGTCACCGTGGACAGCATGAGCCGGCTGGAACGGCGCTGCGGCGGCCGAGGCGCAACCGCCCTTTGAATCGAGACCGAAGCGGCGGGGCCTGCGTCGCTTACTTCGGTTCGGGGCAGGGCATGCTCGCGTTGGGCTTAGAAGAAGGGGCGTAGCATGAACCCGACAGCTTCCGCTCTCTATCGGATCGCATGAGCCAGGAGCCTTTCGGCCACCTCGTCGGCGAAGCATGATCCTCGAGGTGCTCGACGCGCAACCGGCTGTTGGAGGCAGGATTGGACTCCGCCGAGTTCAGTACGTCTCATACGCAGCGAAAATCACCGTCTCCCCGAACCTAGACTATGAATGTGTTCAACCATCCAGATCTAATGCCGGACAAAAGCTTGGTATTTGAGCTTCCGCGAGGAACTGCATGCGATCAATCCGGTTGTCGCCGGGCAAGGCATTGCGATCTGTAGTGACGTTGTGGTTGGCCGTGAACTGGAAAACGGCTCGCTCGGCATTGGCGCACTTCAGCCGATGAGTGCGGCTCGCCTGGAGTCAGATCACGGTGCTCATCCAGGCCAAGGAACCGCCGATCGCGGACTGTGGTGCATCCATACGATATAAAAGCTGTAGCCCGGCAAGCATTATTGCGGCCTTATGTAGCAAAAGCACCAACATTCCCATAGCCGCTACCCAGTGGGTTCCCATACAATCCGGGGCATGGGAAAGCCACTCGTCATTTACGCAATGGTCGCCAAGCGGGCAGAACTGGTGGGCCACGATTAATAACCTTCCAATTTTGGATGTTAGGGCTCTTTCCGAGCAACAACTCGCACAACTGGCCGGTTCCTACGAAAAGCTCGCCTCAATGGATCTAAAAACTATCCCGAATATGGCGGATGATCCGGTCCGAAAGGCAATAGATGAGGCTTTCTCCAAGGTCTTGGGCTTGCCAAGCCTGGACAACCTTCGCGCTGAATTAGCCGCCGAACCCGTCATCTGCAACCGACCACTCGGATTTGAAATCACGGCGCCTGCTATCGAGGATCAACTGCAATTCGAGCTTATCTAACGTCAGTTCCCGGCCCACTGCCAATAGCCAACCCACACTCGGCTTACGCGGAATGATTGAGGGCGCCGCCAAGCAAGGCATGGGCGTTGCCTCCGTTTGACAGGCGACGGTGATCTTCAAGCCATGCGGCGTGATTGGTAAGCGCCTCGCCGATCACCTATGGGTTTGGGCTTGATGTTTTCCGGAATCGCCAGGGCATGAGTTCCTCGATCTGGCTCTGTGGATGGCCGTTGATGATGGCCTCGAGGGTTTCGGCGAGGTAGGCAACGGGATTGACGTCGTTGAGCCTGCAGGTGGCCACGACGGATGAGAGCAGCGCCCAGTTTTCGGCCCCGACCTCATGGCCAGCAAAGAGAGCATTTTTTCTGGTCAAGCATACGGGCCGGATGGCGTTTTCGACCGGGTTGGTGTCGAGCTCGAGCCGGCCGTCGCCGAGGAAGCGGGTGAGCCCTTCCCAATGGGCAAGACCATAGCGGATGTCTTCGGCCAGCTTTGAGCCCGAGGAGATCATCGACAATTGCTTTTCAAACCACGGCTTCAAGGCGGCGATGATCGGGGTGGAGTACTGCTGTCGGGCGGCGAGCCGAGCTTGTGGCGTCATGCCGCGCACCGTCGCCTCGACGGCGTAGAGCGTAGCGATCTGGCGCACGGCGGCTTCGGCGATCGGGGACTTGGTGTTGCGCGCCAGCTTCACAAAACGTCGGCGCAGGTGGCTCCAGCAATGGACGAGCAGCCATGGTCCTTGTGGCCGCTCCAGGCGTGTCAGCCGGTCATAGCCCTCATAGGCGTCAACCTGCAGGAATTGTCCGCCGAAGCCTTGAAGGAAGCGTTCGGCATGCTCGCCGCCGCGTCCCGGCGCATAGTGGAACAGCACGATGGGCGGGCCTTGGCCACCATGGCCGCGGTCATCGGAAGCGATTGCCCAGAAGAAGCCCTTCTTGACCTTGCCGCGTCCGGGATCGAGTACCGGCGCGGTGGTCTCGTCCATGAACAGGCGCTCGGCCGCAGCCAGATGCCCGCGCATGTGGTCGGCTATGGGCTTGAGATGGAAGCAGGCCCGGCCTGCCCAGTTGCCCAGTGTCGCCCGATCCAGCTGGATGCCCTGGCGGGCGTAGATCTCGGCCTGCCGGTAGAACGGCAAATGATCACCGAACTTGGCGACGATGACCTGGGCGATCAGCGCCTCGGTCGGCAGGCCACCAGGCACGATATGCTCGGGCGCATGCGCCTGCACGACGGCGCCCGAGCAGCGCCGGCAAGCGTATTTCGGGCGGCGCGTGACCAGCACGCGCAGTTGCGCCGGGATTGCGTCGAGCCGCTCGCTGACATCCTCGCCGATCCTGGCCATCTCGCCGCAGCCGCACGGACACAGCGTGCTCCTGGGCTCGATGATCCGCTCCACCCGCGGCAGATGGGCAGGCAAGTGGCCACGATTGCGCTGGCGCGAACCGGACGAGCCGTCCGAACGCCCCCGGATGACCCGCTGCGCCTTTTCCTGCGCGGCATCGAGCACGCCCTGCGCGATCTCCACGTCTTCGAGCGGCAGGTGGTATTGATCGGGATGCAGCTTCTCGGACTTGGCGCCGAACTTCTCGTGGTTGAGCTGGCTGACGACGCTCTCCAGGCGGCGGCGCGCCTCCTCGGACTCTGCCAAAGCTGCCTGCGCCTCGGCGAGGAGCGCCTTCAAACGCTCGTTCTCTTCCTGGAGAACCGTCAGATTCATGCACTAAATCAACCACATGAGTGCCGATAACGCCATTGGAGACAAGGCACCTGAGTCACTACTCATCCGGCCAGCTGCGGACGCCGTGCCCGCTCGGGGCGAACCAGTCTCCAATCCAGCCCTTCGAACAAGGCCGCGAACATCGCCGGCGACATGCGCATCACGCCGTCGCGAACCTGCGGCCAGACGAACTTCGAGCCCTCGAGCCGCTTGTGAACGAGCACAAGGCCGGTGCGATCCCACACCAAAATCTTGATCCTGTCAGCCCTTTTGGCCCGGAAGACGAAGGCTGCCCCACAGAACGGGTCGAGGCCTAGCATCTCCTGCACAGCCAATGCCAATCCGTCCATGCCGCGCCGGAAGTCAACCGGCCGGGTCGCCACGTAGATCTTCAGATCGTTGCCCGGTGCAATCATCGCGAGGCCCGAACCGCTCGGATCACCTGCGACAGCTGCTCGAGGTCAACCGCCGTTCGGATCACCATGTCGTCGATCACGATCTCCACCTTCGCCGGCGTCGATTTCGATGGCCTCATCCTCCGCTGAGGCACCGATGAGTCGTCCACCATCAACTGCGCGAACATCGGCGCCATGCTTTCCGGCAGTGCCAGTTGCCCCTGACGAAGGCGACGCCGCCAATCGTAGACCTGCCAGCGGGTCGCGCCATGCTTGCGTGCGACCGCCGCCACCTGCACCCCCGGCATCAGGCTCTCGGCCGCAATCCGGGCTCTCTCAGCCTCCGAGCGAACCCGCCGTCCCGTTGGACCTTCCAGAACCTCGAGCCGGCCTGCGTAGCCAGCTGTTGGGACGTCCAAATCGACGTCCATTTTGCCGTCTGCTCCCACGTAGGCCCTCCGTCTCTCGCGATCGGGGGGATTCTTCGCACATTCACCTCATGCCCCGCACGAGGGGAGCGGCGTGGCGCTTACCGTGATTGGCATACTGGTAGAGGTAGCGTGCGAAACGTGGTGGTGCTGCCCGCCAACCATCCGGCGCAGTCGGCTAAAATATGACTCAGCGCCGTTAGTCCTTGCCGTGGCCGTCGCTGTAGCTGACGCTATGATTGATGCGGGTCGAGGCGAATTCGGCCTCCAGCACGTCCCAATGTGTGGCCTGGTCTGCGAACAGCTTGGCGCCGGAACCATGCGAGCGCGGGCGATCTCGACGCCTTCGGCGGTTCCGAACGAAGGTGAGTGTGCGACCGGCGCGCTCGCGCAGGGCGGTGACAACACGGCGGCTACCCTGGTTTTCTTCCAGCGGCGGTCCTTGCGATCCTCGCTCGATCTCGACTTCGCCGTCCAGCATTTCATTCGCGGTTTCGGCGGCAAGAGCTTCGCGCAGTTTGTGGGCCAGCACGAACGCGGTCTTGTATTGAACATACAGATCGCGGGAGAACTGGACCGCCGACATTCCCTTCGCGCCGTTGACGAAAAGGCAGATCGCGGCGAGCAGATCGACAAACGCCAGCTTGCGCGAGGCGAAGATCGTGCCGGACGTGATTTGAGAACTGCGTACCGCAAGCGGCGCACTTGAACTTGCGACGGGTCGGAACGTCCTAGTGATCCAGGCACCCGCATGTCGGGCAAAACGGGCTCGCCTTGCGTCGAAGCCCAACGAAAGCGCTTGAACGTGTCGTAAGCCTTTTCCTCGCGGCACTTGTAAATCTCTTTGAGAGAGAGGGTGCGGCTTTCGGCGGAAAGGAGGAAGGGAGAGAGCATTGTCATCATACCCGGTGATATTGTTCACCGTATATGCGGATTTGTATCGCGGGGGTTATATCATCAAATACGATGATCTTTTTTAGGCTGCGACATGGCACGTAAAGACGACCCGGCAACCGTCGAGTACGAGACGAGGGCCAAGAACCTTTTGAAGGCCGAATTGAAGCGGAAGGGTGTCACAACGTATGCGCAGCTAGCGGACAAGTTGGCGGTGCTTGGCGTTCATGAGACCGAGCGGAATCTGAATAACAAGATGCGCCGAGGCGGATTTACGGCCGCATTTCTTCTCCAATGCCTGGAGGCGATAGGCGCTGAACACGTCAGTTTTTAGCTCTTCAGAGCGGAAAAAATCTTAACCCTTTGGAACTATTGGTTAACATATTTGTTCCGTTGTGTTGACTTGGGTCCAAAGCAAGATACCCTCTGCGCTCACAGGGACGCGAGGGGGCATCCGGGGTTGAGCAGCACTGCAAGATCCGGATAAAAGCGCGATGACCATGGACGATTATATCGAGAGAGTGACGCGCGCCGCTACTGAGCGCAAGGGCGAACCAGTGTTCAACGGTTCGATCGATCATGCTCGCGTGATCGTCAAGACCATGTTCAAGCATGCGCGCAGGACCGTCGATATCTTTTCGGGCACCCTCAATCCACGCGTCTATGCGCCAGACGAGGTCTTGGATGAGGCGGAGTTCTTCCTGACCAGTTCCGACCATCACGTACGCATTATTTTGGAAAGAGCGGACGTTGACCTGTACGCGAAGCATCCTTTCTATAAACGGTTCTCCGAATATACTAACTTGGAGACGCGCGTCCTTGACTCGGTGATGGCTGGAAATATTCGCTTCCACTTGCTTGTTGCTGATGAAGACTGCTATCGTTTTGAGCAGGATAAGGCGCAAGTGGCAGCAATCGCAGCGTGGGGGGACGCCAAGGGCGGCAAACACCTGAAGTCTCTATTTGAGACTCTTTGGGAGCGTGCATTTCCGCTGAACTCAGCGAAAATGGCAATTCCTCTTCAGGCGTGAATCAGCCTCACGGCACTAATGGGGCCAGAGACTGTCGAAACGGCATCACATGCCGCACTCGCTATCAATATCGCTGCGCAACTTGAACCGTTGGCAGGCGCGGCACTGGCGATTAACGTGGCCTATCTTGGGCTAGTGCGGTTCCGATATCGTGATCAGATACGCGACGGCGCCAGGGTCGAACTCCGAATCTTTGAGCCGTCCGATAAGCCAGCCCCTGCAAATATTAAAAGCATGAAAATGTATAAGCAGCTATGCGAGCTGTGCGCTCTATCCAATCACGACCTAGTGGATGTCCCGCACGCTATCAAAGATGCAAGAATAAATGGCGGCTTCTGGTCTCAGATTTATCATTATCTATACAGAAAACACAACGATAGGAATATAACCTACTTCTCTTCTGTTGCGGCGGGAACAACTCTAATCGCAGGTGTCGCGCGAAACATCGACATTTGGGGTTTTATGGATTATATTTACAATCCATGGTCCGGTCCGATTTGGATGTATCTTCTGATTTTGTTTTCTGTCCTTCCCGTAGCGATGGTCTACGGAGGACGAAAAATCGTGTTTTACGCACTGGAGCACGCTCGGGAATATCGGGAAGAAATCGAGAAAGCAATGCAGACCGGCAGTCAGTTAGCGCAATTGCCCGACGCATCTCCTAACGTTGTTCCCATGTCTGTTCCTAATAATTAAAGCCTTGGTGCTTTTGCTACATAAGGCCGCATTATTGATGCGCTTTGACGCGGCTTACGCTGCCTCTTCGTCTCCTGTATCCTGCCGCGTAGCGGCTTCCATCTCGGCGACGTCATCCGTGAAGTCGATGATCATCTGAATGGGCTCTTCGTCCGGATGCTCGTCATTGAAGTGATCGACATCCTGCTTGATCTGGAAACAGTCGTCCGCGATCGATTTACGACGCTGACCGAAAGATTTTTCTAAGAAGGAGCGTGGCGCCGTGTCGATATCAGCCCACAGGCTCAGCTGCTGGCCTTCGATCCAGGTTCGGATCGAATGTTTGGCGCGATACTTGCGCCCTTTCTCATCGACGCGCTTCTCCTGGCGCAGGCTGTCCGCCAAAGCATCGCGACAGATTTTCACGATGTCGCGCGGGGCGGGCCTGTAAAGCCCACGCTCGATCGCCCAGGCCGCGACCTCATCCAGCGAGACGGGGTCCGTACTTACTTCCTCGGTATATCGTCCGAAGATCGCCTGCATCTGTTCGCTGAAGGTCGCCACGTGTAGATCCTATTCCTAAAGCTGTGCTTCGGCCATATTGCCCCAGCCATCGGCGATGGCTTCCTTGAGGAGATGCCCGCGGACCGGAACCTGAAACTTGCGCAGATAATCGAAGCGTTTCATCCGCTTCTGGAGCTGGCCAACCACGATCGCGGGGTGGACGGCCATTAGCGCCGCGAAGCCGACAACGTCGCGCTCCGAGAAATAGGGATGCTTGCGGGCATAGAAGGATGACATCTTCGCTGACGGGACGCAGAAGTCGGCGGCCGCAGTGTTGGCAACAATCTCCTCGTCCGCCTCTCCGTTTGCATCGTTGGCGCTCTCGCCCGTCAGTTGATCGACCATCCCAATCGATTGTTTTCCATGACCCTGCAGCACATGCTCGATCTCATGCCGTAGTACGAACCAGAAGTTATCGAGCCGATCGTACAGCGTAGACATGCCGATCACGGGGGACCCATCGTCAAGCCAGGTACAGACCCCATCGATCTTGGCGTTGGGCAGAACCTCGACGACGACAAAGCGAACTCCGCAGCCCGCCAAGAAGCTTGGCACGGAGGCGACCGCTTCGGGATCGATCATCAAGCTGCGCAATTTGGGCAGAAGTGCACCGAGCTTTTCGGTCGAAAAAGTTTCGACCTCCATTTGTCTGGCAAGCTGGCGTACTCGAAACACCCACGCGAGCTGATGTGGCGGCGTAGCGTCATAATGCGTGCGCTTCGCAGCGAATGCGATGTCACCCAGCGTATCGTCATTGGCTGCTTCGAAGAAGCGAGACATTTGGAGCTGGAGCAGGGATGCTTCGCCGTCCTGAATCCAACCGCGCCGGATCATGTCGCGTACGGGGAAATGAGCCTGCAGCCCGGCGCGGGTCTTCACCGCCGGATCCGGCTCCTTGGCATTTTGCAGGTCATAACGGCCCTGAAGGTTCAGGAAGAACTCCGGCGAAGTATCGAACGCGTCGCTGAGCAGGCGCGCCATATCGGGGGTGATGCCACGCTTGCCGGACAAAAGCGGATTGAGCTGCTGCTCGGTCTGGCCAAGAATGAAAGCGAGATCGCGCTGCGACCATCCACGCGCTTCCAGTTCCATCTTGATGAAGGTGCCCGGTGGCTCGATGGCCACCTGATTGCTGTTCCCCGTCATGCCACCCCCTGCAGATGCTCTTCCATTGCTGTTACGACCACCGTCATAATGCTGTTCTTTGCTATGATTTTAACCACTATCGCCCATTGCGGCGAGAGGACCACGAGGTGCTCCGCCGATCCAGCGCGTGGCTTCAAGCCAAAACTTTTCCAGTTGTGGAGCGTGCGCGCGTCAGGCGCTGCCCGCACGATGCTAAAGCGTTGACGCGCGGTCTGGATCACGGCGACTGGCAAGCGGGTGTCCGCTGCGGCTTCCGTCTCTATCAGCGCTAGGCACGGGTCTGCGAACTCGATGTCCATGAGCCTCCAACATAGCCAACGATCCCGCCCTGTCAACGCTACTTAATGCAAGTAGCTAAGTTACATGCGGAAGCGGGATAGCGCTGTATTCGCCTTAGTGCTTGGGCAGCCTGCTTATTGGCGCACATAGATGGCGGCGCATTGGCGATGGATACAAGGAACAGCAAGATGCCGCTGATGACATTCGAAACCGCGAGAGCCGCCTCCGCGGCATTCGCTAAGCGCCATCTGCTTTTACGCAATAGCCCGCTCTAGGAATGTCACGAAGGCAGCGCAACGCTGGCGCTGGCTGTCCCAAGGCATTGAAACGATCGACGTTCGGCAAGGCATCGGCCTACTTTCCAGCGTCACAGAAGGCGCGCTTCCCCACACGCCCGCGATCGCCTCCATACCCGGCCCGACCGGGGACGCCGGGCCTGTCGATTAGGCGTGGCGGCCGGTGGTGCGCTTCCAAATTCGATCGCCACAGTCGGATCGCACCGAACTCGATGCTGCTCGAAGCAAAATCGTGCGGCTCTGACATGGATCAGGGCGAGCAGGCCACGGCTGTGCAATAAGGCACTGCGGTTTGGCGCCCGCCGGAATTGGAAATCGGGGCTTGCGATGAAATTCGGCACAGAGATCGTCCTTCTAAGCCTGTTTGCGTTTGCGGCCCTGGTGGCTGCCGGCTTCGGCGTAGATGAACCTTTTCGCCAGCATATGTGGGTTTTGTTCTTCGCCGTGGCTGGCTTCACTGCGATTCTGTTGCGCAACACGGAGTTCAAGCCGACAGTTCCGATCGACCCCGCCGCTTACATGGATGGGCCGATCCGCTACGGTGCCATCGCCACCGTATTCTGGGGCGTCGTCGGCATGCTGGTCGGCGTGGTCATCGCCCTGCAGCTCGCCTACCCCGATCTCAACATCCAGCCCTGGTTCAATTTCGGCCGACTGCGGCCTTTGCATACTTCCGGCGTGGTTTTTGCCTTCGGCGGCAATGCACTCATCTGCACGTCACTTTATGTCGTGCAGCGGACCTGTCGCGCTCGGCTGTTCGGCGGCGATCTCGCCTGGTTCGTGTTCTGGGGCTATCAGCTGTTCATCGTCATGGCGGCAACCGGCTACCTGCTCGGCATCACCGAGAGCCGCGAATACGCCGAGCCCGAATGGTATGTGGACCTGTGGCTGACCATTGTCTGGGTCGCCTATCTCATCCTGTTCCTCGGCACGATCCTGAAGCGCAAGGAACCGCACATCTATGTCGCCAACTGGTTCTACCTTGCCTTCATCGTGACCATCGCAATGCTGCATGTGATCAACAACCTGTCGATGCCGGTCTCCTTCCTGGGCTCCAAGAGCTATTCAGCCTTCTCCGGCGTACAGGACGCCCTGACGCAATGGTGGTACGGCCACAATGCCGTCGGCTTCTTCCTCACCGCCGGCTTCCTCGGCATGATGTATTATTTCGTGCCCAAGCAGGCCAACCGACCGGTCTATTCCTACCGGCTGTCGATCATCCACTTCTGGGCTTTGATCTTTCTATACATCTGGGCCGGTCCGCACCACCTCCACTACACCGCCCTGCCGGACTGGGCCCAGACGCTCGGCATGGTGTTCTCGATCATGCTGTGGATGCCGTCATGGGGCGGCATGATAAACGGCGTGATGACGCTCTCGGGCGCCTGGGACAAGCTGCGCACCGACCCGATCATCCGTATGATGGTCATGGCCATCGCCTTCTACGGAATGTCGACTTTCGAAGGCCCGATGATGTCAATCAAGGCCGTCAACTCGCTCTCGCACTACACCGACTGGACCATCGGTCACGTCCATTCGGGCGCGCTCGGATGGGTTGGCATGATCTCGTTCGGCGCGATTTATTTCATGGTCCCGAAGTTATGGAACCGCGACCGGCTTTATTCGCTGCGGCTCGTCAACTGGCACTTCTGGCTGGCGACGCTTGGGATCGTCGTTTACGCCGCGGTGATGTGGGTCTCCGGCGTCATGCAGGGCCTGATGTGGCGCGAATACAACGAGCAGGGCTTCCTGGTCTACTCCTTCGCCGAAACCGTCGCCGCCATGCATCCCTACTACATCATGCGTGCCATCGGCGGCGCGATGTATCTGTCGGGCGCCCTCATCATGGCCTGGAACATCGCCATGACCATCCTCGGCTACCAGCGCGAGGAGGATCCGATGCCGCGCTCCATCCCCGCCCTCCAGCCTGTGCGATCAGGAGCCAGAAAATGGGCCTGATGGACAGACACGCGGTCATCGAGAAGAACGCCACACTTCTTCTCCTCGGGTCCCTGCTGGTCGTAACAATCGGCGGCATCGTCGAGATCGCACCGCTCTTCTATCTCGACAACACGATCGAGAAGGTTGAAGGCATGCGCCCTTACTCGCCACTCGAACTGGTGGGGCGCAACATCTATGCGCGCGAGGGCTGTTACCTCTGCCACAGCCAGATGATAAGGCCGTTCCGCGACGAGGTCGAGCGCTACGGCCACTATAGCCTGGCGGCCGAGTCGATGTACGACCACCCGTTCCAGTGGGGCTCGAAGCGCACCGGGCCGGATCTCGCCCGGGTCGGCGACCGCTACTCGAACGGATGGCACGTCCAGCATCTCACCGAGCCGCGTTCGGTGGTGCCGGAATCGATCATGCCGAGCTACGCGTTCCTGAAGGACATGCCCATCGAGGTGAAGGATTTCTCGACGCATCTGATCGCCAACAGCCGTGTCGGTGTGCCCTATTCAGACGACATGATCGCTCATGCCAATGCCGATCTCATGGCGCAGGCCGATGCGAATGCCGACACATCGGGCCTGGAGAGACGCTATCCGAAAGTCAAGGTTGGGGACTTCGACGGCGATCCGCAGCAGGTCACCGAAATGGATGCGCTGGTCGCCTATCTCCAGATGCTCGGCACGCTGGTCGATTTCAGGACCTATGACGAAGCCGCCGGTTACCGCTGAGGAGAATGGCGATGACCTACAATTTCATGCGGGAGTTTGCCGACAGCTGGGGCCTGCTTGCCATGGCACTTTTCTTCCTCGGATGCGTTGCCTTTGCATTTCGTCGCGGCAGCCGCAGGCAAGCCGAGAGAGCCGCTCACATTCCTCTCAAGGACGACTGATCATGGGCAGCGAGCATATCGACGAGGTTTCGGGCATCTCGACGACCGGCCATGAGTGGGACGGCATCAAGGAACTCAACAACCCGCTTCCGCGCTGGTGGGTCATCACCTTCTACATCACCATTGCCTGGGCGATCGGCTACACCGTCGTCTATCCGGCATGGCCGATGCTGACTTCCGCGACCAGGGGTGTGCTGGGGTATTCGAGCCGCAAAGACGTCAAGAATGAACTGGCGGCGGCCGAAGTGGCCAAGGGCAAATATGTCGCTGCCATTCAGGCGAAGACCGTCTCCGAGATTACTGCCGACGATACACTACGCGAATTCGCGGTCGCCGCAGGTGGCGCCGCGTTCAAGGTCAATTGCGTGCAGTGCCATGGCTCGGGCGCTCAAGGGTCCAAGGGTTTTCCCAACCTAAACGACGACGATTGGCTGTGGGGTGGCAACGCCGAACAGATCCAGCAGACGATTGCGGACGGCATCCGCTTCGCATCAGACCCGGATACGCGCCTGTCGGAAATGCCTGCTTTTGGCGACATCATCACGACGGATCAGATCAAGCAGGTCGGCGCCTATGTCGCAAGCCTCTCCGATCCTGTTCAGGACACAAGCCTGATCGAACTCGGCGCCAATGTTTTCGCCGAGAATTGTGCGGCCTGTCATGGTGAGAATGCAAAGGGCAACAGGGAGCTCGGCGCACCCGACCTGACCGACGCGATCTGGCTTTACGGGTCTGGCGAAACAGCCATCGCCGCGCAGGTCCGCGCCCCGAGGCATGGCGTCATGCCGGCCTGGATCGGGCGTCTCGGCGAGATCAAGGTCAAGGAACTCGCGGTCTATGTCCATTCGCTTGGCGGCGGAGAATAGGAACGCAAGCCTATTCTCGTCCTCCCCCCAACCGCCAAGCGACGAGGCCCGGCGCGAGCCGGGCCTCGGCATCATCCAGAAACCGATGGGTCGGGCTTCCGGCGAAATCGTCGCTGGTGACTGGAGCTTCTCGTGCTCGATAACACGCAAATAGAACGGCTCGAAGCCGATGCGGTCAACTCCGCCAAAGTGCGACAGCCGATGTATGCCGCGCGCAAGAAGATCTTCCCGAAGCGGGCCTCGGGCAGTTTCCGCCGCTTCAAGTGGTCGGTGATGGCAATCACGCTGGGGATCTACTACCTGACCCCCTGGCTGCGGTGGGATCGCGGGCCATTTGCCCCTGACCAGGCCGTGCTGGTCGATCTTGCCAACCGCCGCTTCTACTTCTTCTTCATCGAGATATGGCCGCAGGAATTCTACTACGTCGCCGGCCTGCTGGTCATGGCCGGTGTCGGCCTTTTCCTGATCACGTCCACCGTCGGCCGGGCCTGGTGCGGCTATACGTGCCCGCAGACCGTGTGGGTCGATCTGTTTCTGGTCGTCGAGCGAGCCATCGAGGGCGACCGCAACGCGCGCATCAAGCTCGATGCCGGTCCCTGGACTGCGCGCAAACTCGTGCTGCGAACATCGAAACACGCCATTTGGCTGGTCATAGGGGTGCTGACCGGCGGCGCCTGGATTTTCTATTTCGCCGATGCGCCGACGCTGCTTGGGGAACTCTTCACCGGCACCGCCGCCCCCGTCGCCTACATCACCGTGTCCGTGCTGACGGCGACGACCTATACGTTCGGCGGGCTGATGCGCGAGCAGGTCTGCACCTACATGTGCCCATGGCCGCGCATCCAGGCGGCCATGCTCGACGAGAATTCCCTCACCGTCACCTATAATGACTGGCGCGGCGAACCGCGCTCGCGTCACGCCAAGAGGGTCCTTGCCGCCGGGCAGCCCGTCGGCGACTGCGTCGACTGCAATGCCTGTGTCGCGGTGTGCCCGATGGGGATCGACATTCGTGATGGCCAGCAGCTTGAATGCATCACCTGCGCGCTCTGCATCGATACCTGTGACGGTATAATGGACAAGCTCGGCAGGGAGCGCGGACTGATTTCCTATGCGACGCTGGCCGACTACAACGCCAATATGATGCTGGCGACCCCGGGCGGCTCCGGTTCAGTCAACCCGTCACTGGTCAGGAGCGCTGACGGCCTGTTCTCCGACAAGGTGGCCCGTTTCCATATCCGCAAGATCTTTCGCCCGCGCACCTTCATCTACATGGGCGCCTGGTCGGCGGTCGGTCTCGCGCTGCTCTATTCGCTGCTGACCCGCGAACGGCTCGAATTGAATGTCCTGCACGATCGCAACCCGCAGTTCGTGACGCTGTCCGACGGTTCGATCCGCAACGGCTACACCGTCAAGCTGCTCAACATGATCCCCGAACCAAGAACGATCATTGTCACGATGCAGGGCCTGCATGGAGCCGAAATGAGCGTTGTCGGCATCGACCTGCCGGCGGATCGCTCCTTTGCCATCCCGGTCGAACCCGACCGGCTGAAGATGCTCAAGGTTTTCGTGCGTCAGCCGGCAGATCAGGTTCGGGGTGCAGCGCAAAGCTTCAAGTTCCGGGTCGAAAACAAGGCAACGTTCGAGTCGGACGAATACACGGCCACTTTCAACGCACCGGAGATCGCCAGATGAGCGACACCTCGCGACAATCTCGCGAATTCACCGGCAGGCATATGCTGTTCACCATCCTTGGCTTCTTCGGCGTGGTCATAGCGGTCAATCTGACGATGGCGACGCTCGCCAACACGAGCTGGACCGGCCTTGTCGTCGAAAACACCTATGTGGCGAGCCAGCAATTCAACAAAAAGGCCGAGCAAGGGCGAGCTCAGGCAGCCCTCGGCTGGACTGGCAAACTGACCATCGCAGGCGGTGAGGTCCGCTACAGTCTCACCGATGCTGGCGGCAAGACGGTTGCCGTGCATGGCGTCAAGGTGCTGTTTCGTCATCCCGCCTACGAGGCCGAGGACAAATCCGTCACTCTTGCAGCTGCCTCCGGTCAGATATTCGCCGCGCACCACATCCCCAAGGATGGCGTCTGGATCGTCGAAATCGACGCCGATGCGAGCCTTGCGGAACCCTATCGCGACGTTCGCCGGATCGTGATTTCCCGCGGGGCGCTGCAATGAGCTGCTGCGCGCCAGGCGCCGAAATGGCATTGGACCTGGAAAAGGTCACACTGGTCCTGCCTTCTGGCCAGGAAATCAGACTGGCGAGCCGCTCGATTGGCGAAAATCTTCGCCAGACCGACCTCTCGGTGCCAGCTGTGCATTGTGCCGCCTGCATCCAGACGATCGAGACGGCGATCGGCAAGCTGGATCGCGTCGAAGGCGCTCGTGTCAATCTTTCGACGAAACGTGTTTCGGTCCGGTGGCGCGGCGACGAGGTTCCGCCATTCGTCGCCACACTTGGACGGCTGGGCTATGGCGCGCACCTGTTCGATCCCGAGGCTGACGGGAAGGACAAGATGCTCTCGGAACTGATCCGCGCCGTCGCGGTCGCCGGCTTTGCGGCGGGCAACATCATGCTGCTATCAGTCTCCGTCTGGTCCGGCGCGCAAGGCGCGACCCGCGACCTGTTCCATTGGGTCTCGGCCTTGATTGCCATTCCTGCGCTCGCTTTCGCCGGCGGCATCTATTTTCGCTCGGCCTGGAATGCGCTGCGCCACAGCCGCATGAACATGGACGTGCCGATCGCGGTCGGGGTATCGCTCGCTTACGCTATGAGCCTCTACGAGACGATCAGCCATGGCGACCATGCTTATTTCGACGCGTCGGTGTCGCTGCTGTTCTTTCTGCTGATCGGCCGCACGCTGGATCACGTGATGCGGGAACGGGCACGGACGGCCGTGAACGGACTGGCTCGGCTGGCCGCGCGCGGCGCCATGGTGCTGCGCGAGGACGGTTCGCGCGACTACTTGCCGGTTGGCGAGATCGAACCGGGAATGGAGCTCTTGATCGCGGCCGGCGAGAGGGTGCCCATCGACGGCAGGATCATTGGCGGGGCGTCGGATCTCGACTGTTCCCTAGTTTCCGGGGAAAGCACGCCCAGAACGGTGGGCCCGGGGGCGCAGGTCCAGGCCGGTACACTCAATCTCACCGGTCCACTGACCATCGAGGCGACGGCCGCCGCGAAGGATTCCTTCCTGGCCGAAATGGTTCGGCTGATGGAAGCGGCAGAGGGCGGCCGCGCCCGCCATCGCAGGATCGCCGATCGCGTCTCCGCGCTCTACGCCCCCGTGGTCCACCTCACCGCCTTTGTGACGTTCCTCGGCTGGATGGCGGCGACCGGCGACTGGCACCGGGCAATAACAATCGCGGTCGCCGTTTTGATCATTACATGCCCGTGTGCGCTCGGTCTCGCCGTGCCGATCGTGCAGGTGGTCGCTGCGCGGCGGCTGTTTGAAAGCGGCGTCATGGTCAGGGACGGCTCCGCCATGGAGCGCCTGGCCGGGATCGACACGGCATTGTTCGACAAAACCGGCACGCTTACGCTCGGACTGCCCAGGCTGATCAATGCGCCGTCCATCGATCCGACGATGCTCGCCATGGCGGCCGAGATGGCAGCGCATTCCCGCCATCCCTTTTCGAAGGCAATCGCTGGCAATGCAGCCTTTGCCGGCCAGCCGAAACTCGCGTCCGTCAGCGAGCATCCGGGCTTCGGCATCGAAGCCATCGCCGAGGGCAGTACCTGGCGGCTGGGTCGCCGCGGATGGGGTGAGTGGAAAGCCCGGACCGGCGGCGAAAGCAAACAAGGCTATGGCGGAACCGTTTTGACGAAGGACGGGGTCATTGTCGCGACTTTCGATTTCGAGGATGAGCTGCGTGCCGATGCCAAGGCGGCCATCGAGCAACTGAACGGCGCCGGCGTGTCGGTGGAGATGCTGTCGGGCGACACAGAAGCTGCCTGCGGCGAAGTCGCGGAAGCACTGGGCGTCGAGCGCTTCGTTCCCGCGTTGCTTCCCTGCGGGAAGGTCGAACACATCGAAGCATTGACGCGAACTGGCCACAAGGTGCTGATGGTCGGCGATGGGCTCAACGACACGCCTGCATTGGGCGCCGCACACGTTTCAATCGCTCCGGCCACGGCGGCGGATATCGGTCGCAACGCCGCGGATTTCGTGTTCCTGCGTAAAAGTCTTCTGGCGGTCCCACTTGCTTTAGACATTTCGCGGAAGGCCGGACGGCTGATCCGGCAGAACATCGCCATCGCGATCGTTTACAATGGCATCGCCGTGCCGGTCGCCATTCTGGGGCACGTTACGCCACTGATCGCGGCGGTCGCGATGTCCGCCTCGTCCCTCCTGGTCATCGGCAATGCGCTACGCCTGCAAGGTTTCGTGTCAAATGCATCGGTGCAAGATGCCCGACATGACAGGCGCTCCGACATTGGCGCACTGGCACAATCCTCATGACGACGCTCGCCTACCTCATACCTGTGGCCCTGTTCCTCGGAGCGCTTGGGCTGGCCGGGTTCCTGTGGGCCTTGAGGAGCGGCCAATATGAAGATCTCGATGGCGCCGCCGAGCGGATCCTGATCGATCGCGACGAGCCACGCAGTTGACCCAGCCTGCCCTGCGAGGACTCGCTCGAATATTTTCCGCGGTTGCTTCGCGTCATGCCGATTTCGGCGCGCGACGGGTGCGAACGGATCAGCCAGAATACGTTGCCGAACTTTCGGCCAGGAAAGGGCCGCACCGAACGGGAAGCCGGCCATTCCATGATGACCTGACCAGACCATGGCGTCGCGATCGACCAGTCGACCGTGAACCCGCCGCTGCCGCGTTTATCGAGCCTGGTTGATCCACATCAGGGTTATCTCTTCATCGGCATGGTTTCATTGAGCATTTTTGAACGGAGAACGGATGTCTAACGGACGGTTAGGTCGCGTGGAGACGCTTGGGGAGATGAGCCGCAAACCGTGGATCGATTGCGATGCGTTCCAGTGCCCTTCGTCGCAGATAGCCGACGCTATGGCGGCACGCTGATGGCCGGCTCTGTCGATAGATTCGACGTTATTGTCGTCGGAGCCGGGCCGGTCGGACTTTCCTTCGCCGCATCGCTTGCCCAGAGCCGACTCAAGGTGGCAGTGGTTGAACGGCAGTCGCTCGAAAGCCTGGCGAATCCGGCTTTCGACGGTCGCGAGATCGCGCTGACCCACGCATCGGTTGGAATCCTTCGCGAGCTCGGCGCCTGGGATGCCATCCCGGCTTCGGACAAATCACCGCTACAAGGCGCGCGCGTGCTCAACGGATCGAGCCCTTTCGCCCTGAGCTTCGATTCTCCCAGCGGATCTGGGGAACCACTCGGAATTCTGGTCCCAAATTGTCGGATCCGCGACGCCCTGTTCAAGCTTGTCCACTTCCAGGATCATGCCCAGCTGCTGTGCGGCCGCTCGGTCGTCACTGCAACAACCAGCCACAAAGAAGCAGTCATAACGCTCTCTGATGGCAGGCAATTGGCCGCTCGGCTGCTCGTTGCAGCGGATTCGCGTTTGTCCGCGACGCGCGACCTCCTCGGCATTGGCGCCGCCATCAATCGGCTTGGCAACTCGATGCTGATTTGCCGGGTGAGGCACGAGCGCGCCCATCACCAGATCGCGGTCGAATGGTTCGATCACCATCAAACGATAGCGATGTTGCCGCTCATGGAAGGCGTGTCGTCGCTGCTTCTCACTTTGCGCTCAAGCGAGGCCGACAGACTGCTTGCTCTCGACGACGATTTGTTCCTCATGGAATTGACGAACCGGTGTCGAGGACGCCTCGGAGAGATGACCTTGGCAAGCACCCGCCATGCCTATCCGCTGGTCACGACCTGGGCGCACAAGTTCTGGGCTCCGAGTGCGGCACTGATCGGCGATGCTGCCCTCGGCATGCACCCGGTGACCGCTCATGGTTTCAACATCGGCCTCAGTGGCCAGAAGCAACTCGCCGATAGAATCCTGGCGGCATGTCGCGAGCGCCGCGACATTGCTGATCCCGACATGCTCGGCAGATACGAAAGCCGACTGCGTCGGTCGGCGGCACCGCTCTATCATGCTACGAATGTACTTGTCGCTCTCTACTCAGGCGAGCACCCGACGGCACGGCTTGCAAGACATGCGGGGCTTCGCTTTGCCCAATATCTTCCCTTTATCCGCCATGGCATTTCGGCCATGCTCAGGCGGTGAATCGCAGGCAGCGCTGCCGCTCTGGAACGCTATCTCGGCCCGGCTTCCTTTTGTCTCGCCGGGCGCGTTTGATGCCGTTGGCAGGGCTGCTTCCATGGTGACGTTGGATAGTTAACCCATCCTTCAGTGGGCTTGCGTAAGCTTGTCCTCGCGAACAACGATGGGAGCAAGCTGGTCCGTCCATGGCCCCGAAGAAAGAAGACACGCTGGAGGCCAAAATCCGTCAGGATCAGCTTGCTGACCTGAGGACCGGTCGCGAACCCGCGCTAGCAAGGCCGCGTCCGACCACGGCGCCTGTCCCACGAAATGCAGCAGAGACTGATGCTTGGCCGACACCCACGACGGCGCCGTGACGGCCGCCAACGGCTCACGCTCTTGCGCTCTATCGGCATCAGAAGTCCGAGGCAATAATCGTTCAGCGGCTCAGCTCGGTCGGCGTGGCCGATCACCCCGATCAAAGCATCGACATAGGCGTCGAACTCGGCTTCACTCTCGGCTGTCCAGTCGGTCATGGCGGGGCGCTTCCCTGATCACCAAGCAGCACCCTAACAAATCCACGACCAGCGCGAATCCCCCCGCAGCCCCGACTTTCTGACTCAGTAAGACTTGCAGCTGTTGAAGAAGTCTGACGTATTGCCTTGAGGATGGCCTCGTCGCCGTTGTGGTAGGCGAATGTGATCTCGATCGAGCTGTCGTCGAGCAATTCGGCATAGCCATCGCCTGTGACTTCATCCATCTCGTCACACCCGCCCCATGTGAAGTGAACTATCGAGGGGCTGTAGCTCAGATCGAGGCCGGCTTGCAGGGCACCAAAGGCGATCTCGCCGTTGTTGTCGGGTCCGATGGCGATGGTTGCGGGTCCACCGAGGTTCAGGTAACCGCGATCCCACAGATCGGCTTCGATGATCCGCCAGCGGCCGATCAGTTGCCAGCCCGCGGGCGCGGTCATTTCGAGGCCGCCAAGAGCTTGGGCACCCGCACCAGATTGTAGGCGGCGGCCGCGAAGGTGAAGGCCCACCCAACGCGGTCGCGGCCGCGCAATTTGGTCTTCTCCTGCCCAGCGACGGTTTTGATCCAGCCGAACGCCTCTTCGATGCGCTTTCTGATGCGCTGGCTGACGGCATAGCCACCGTGGCGCGTGGTGCGGCGATCGATCGCCGAACGACGGCCGTTCGTGTTTTGCGCTACGTGTGGTGTCACCTTCATCGAGCGCAACTCGTTGACGAAGTCCTCTGCGTCATAGGCCTTGTCGGCGCCGAGCGTGATCGCCCGCGGCCGGTCGGCACGAGGTTCGATCATGTGCAGGGCCGCCACCCGCTCGGCATGTCCGTCGGCCAGCGTCAGACAGGCTTCCACCAGCAGGCCGTGGCGGTTCTCCATCAATCCATGTCCCATGAAGCACAACCTGGCCTCCTTGCCCCGCCCTTTGCGGTAGAGCCTGGCGTCGGGGTCGGTAGTCGAGGTATGCGTCTCGTTCGATCGCCTCTCGCCGTGGAAGTCCGCTTCCGCATTGCGTCCGCCGCCGTCTGCCGGCGGTTCGCCATGACCGCCGCTTGGGCCGCCCTTTGGCTTGACGCTCTTCATCGAAGCCCAGGCCTCGATCAGCGTGCCGTCGACCGAGAAGTGATCCGTGGACAGGAGCTTCTTGGCTTTGGGTTGCGCCAGCACGGCCGCCAGGAACTTCGCCGCGATATCGCCCTCCAGCAGCCGGTCACGGTTTTTGGAGAACACCGAATGGTCCCAGGCTGCGTCGTCGACGCCGATGCCGACGAACCAGCGGAACAGGAGGTCGTATTCCAACCGTTCCATCAAAAGCCGCTCCGAGCGGATCGAATAGAACGCCTGCAAAAGCATCGCCCGCAGCAGCTTCTCCGGCGGGATAGATGGCCGTCCGATCGGCGAATATAGCGCCGCGAACGCACGCTCCAGCCTCGACAGGGCTTCAGTCACGATCGTCCGGATCGCCCGCAATGGTGATTGCGCCGAACCCGGACCTCAAGGTCCACGTAGCTGAAAAGTTCGCCAGTTCGATCGTCGCCGCCGCGCACTCGTCACCTCCGATTCCCTTCGGAGCCAGTGAATCATTGCTGCGGTCCGGTGGCGAGGACCCTTTCAACAGATGGGGTGATTGGGGTCTCGCCCGAGCCAAATTGAGGGCGGCTGCTCCTGTCGAGATGTGAGAACGTGGTCGATGTAGATCGCCACAAACATCAGGAGGAGCAGCCATGAAGTATTTTGCCGGACTTGACGTGTCTTTGGAAGAGACCGCGATCTGTGTCGTCGACGAGAGCGGCCGGATCGTGAAGGAAGGGCGGGCGGCGAGTGAGCCGAGGGCGCTTTATGAAGCCTTGCGGAAAATCGATCTGCCGCTGGAGCGCATCGGGCTCGAAGCCTGTTCGCTGACAGCCTGGCTTTATGACGGTATTCGCGCCGAAGGATTGCCGGCGATCTGCATCGAGACCCGGCAGGCCAACGCGGCGATGAAAACGATGCCGAACAAAACCGATCGCAACGACGCCCGCGCCTTGGCGCAGATCATGCGCACCGGCTGGTATCGGCAGGTGCATGTGAAGAGCCAGCAGTGTCGGCTCTGGCGATCCCTCCTCGTTGCGCGACGCACGGTCCTCAATGAAATGCGGACGATCGAAAATGTCGTCAGGGCGATTCTGCGGGAGGCCGGCATCAAGCTCGGCACTCCAGGCCGCGCAACTTTCGCTCATCGCGTGCGCGAACTGATTGGCGCAGATACGGTCATCATGGCGCTTGTCGAGCCGCTTCTGGCGATCGTGGCAACGATGTTGCGCGAGTTCGGGCGACTGACAAAGCAGGTCTTCCATATCGCCCGCAAGGAGCAAGTCTGCCGGCGCCTCATGTCCGTGCCCGGTGTGGGACCCATCACCGCGCTCGCCTTTCGTGCCACGGTCGATCAGCCGGACCGCTTTCGCCGATCGAGGGATGTCGGAGCGCATTTGGGTCTGACCCCGGCACGCTATCAATCTGGCGAGACGGACATTCAGGGCAAGGTAAGCCGATGCGGTGACGAGCTCGCCCGCACGGCCCTCTATGAGGCGGCTCATTCACTGCTTGTGCTCAGCAAGAAATGGTCGAGCCTCAGAGCGTGGGGTATGAACGTCGCCAAGCGGCGCGGTATGGCCCGAGCCCGAGTTGCTGTTGCTCGCAAGCTCGCTGTCATCCTGCATCGCATGTGGAGCGATGCGACAGAATTCCGCTTCGGCAAGGCACCCGGCCCCGTACCGGCATGAAATACGGGATAACGGACCAACGAAGGAGGAGTTGATTCCGCCCGAAAGGGCGTGAGCCGGATCGTTCCCGTGGGGACGACGGGCAAGGCGATCTCGTTAGCAGGCACGATCCTGGGACGAACTCTCCCAAGGTCGTTCAACAGATTGAGAGGCCTCGCTCTACTGACCCCATCATGCGGCGGCTTAACGTCGACCGCGAAGAGAAGCGAGTGACCCGCGGGGCGACATGGTCCGGAAAAATATCAGGAGGAGCTTGACCTCAACGACCCCAATCAGAGAAGCCTGCTAGCTCAGATCAAGTCACCAACGTATCTCATTTCACAATGCTCGGACCGCACGGTGCCAACAGTATTATCGAGATGCGGATAGCTTTTTTGTTGCGGCCACCGTTGGGCAGGATCTAAGTGTTCGGCTCTGGGAGTGGGGGCATAATTGTCAGAATCCGAAAAGTCAGTCTTCCAAAGCGATCTACCGCTAAAGGAGAAGCTCGAGCGCGCCAGGATGGAGTTGCTCGACCTCTCCGCACGTAATCGCCTTTTGAACGTGCCCCGGTTTTCAAAGAGTGCGAAAACGATCGACATCGTCGATGAGCGGTCATCCGAGGTCTATCGGTTGCTGGTGAATGAAGGGAAGGTCTTTACGTTCGTCGCAGGCAAGCCTGATAGACCAAAGGCTGGCCAAGAAGGCTCTGCTACGGAAGACGAGATCGACTACTCCCCCATTTCCCTTGCTCAGCCAGAGGACGATGAAGTGGACGACAGGGGAGTGTTTGCGCGACATTCAGACACCAAACTGCAGACGCGGATGACCCCCACCGGCTTGCAACGCCGGCTTCTCGATCTCCATCACGATGCCAGGACGCTAGAGGAGGAGCAGGGCGTCAACATCCTCTTTCTGGCTCTCGGGATGCTGAAGTGGATTGACCCGAACAACAAGGAAAACATCCGTCAAGCACCGCTCATTTTGGTGCCGGTCCGGCTCGAGCGAGGAACGGCTGGAGAGAAGTTTCGGCTGCGCGCCAGGCCAGAGGATCAGAGCGCGAACCTCTCCCTTGAGCTCTATCTGGATCGGATGCACAAGCTCGCCATGCCGAGCTTCGATGCGGGAGACGACTTCGACGCCTCAAAGTATCTCGATGCCGTGGCCGAAGCGGTTTCAACCAAAGAGGGTTGGGAGGTGCTCCGGGATGATATGGTGCTGGGCTTCTTCTCGTTCGCGAAGTTCTTGATGTACCGGGATCTTGATCCTGAGATCTGGCCCGAGGCCTCCAAGATAATCGAGCAGCCGAAGATCCGCTCGCTCCTTTCCGACGGCTTTGAAGCGCGCGAGCCGCTGATGTCTGACGACATCGCGATTGATCCGCACATTGCGCCAGCGGAGATGTTGCACATCGTCGACAGCGACAGTTCCCAGACACTTGCGATCCATGATGTCAGAAAGGGTCGCGACCTTGTGATCCAGGGCCCCCCAGGCACTGGCAAATCGCAGACGATTGCGAATGTTATCGCGTCGGCCGTGGCCGACGGAAAGACCGTCCTTTTTGTGGCTGAAAAAATGGCCGCGCTGGAGGTCGTGAAGCGCCGCCTCGACAATGCCGGGGTAGGGGACGTGTGCCTGGAACTCCACAGCAACAAGGCGAACAAGCGCATGATGCTGGAGGAACTGCGTCGTACCTGGCAGCTCGGATCGCCTCGAGGACAATTCCCATCTGCGCTGGCCGATCAGTTGTCGCAGGCGCGCGACAGGCTCAATGCGCATGCCCACCGGATGCATGTTCCGTTCGGCGCATCCGCCCTGACGCCCTACCAGGTTTTCGGCCAGCTAACCCGGCTCAGGCAGAACGGGCAAAAACCCGTAAATATCGAGCTCGAGGGTGCCATCCATTGGACGAGTGAAGGCGTTTCGTCACGCCGGAAGCTTCTCGACGAGGTCTCTCAACGGATCAACGAAATCGGGCTACCCATCCACCATCCCTGGAGAGGGGTAGGCCTGGACGTCGTACTGCCGACCACGGTCGAGCGGCTCGTCCCGCGCATCGGGTCATTGCTCGATCAAGCGAAGGCTGTGCAGGCAAAACTGATCGACATTGCCGCGCGGACCGAGGCCGGGCCTTCGCGAATTCTCAGCGACAGCGGCGACATAGAAGATCGCGCAGAACTGCTTGCGTCCGCACCAGAGCTTCCCGCCGATGCGTTGGTCTCGCCGGTGTGGGACGACCATCCTAAGGAGATCTCATCGCTTCTTTGGACAGGATCGGATTTCGCCCGCAAATTCGAAGACGTTTCGCAGCATTTGGTGGCGACGGCGATCGACACCCCAATTGAAGGTCTCGAGGCAGAGCTTGCAAAGCTGCCATCGGAATTCCCGAAAGACGGTTTTGTCCGTGCGCACCAGCTGACCGTTCTGCTCCCGCGCTTGCGGGATGAAGCGGAGCGGCTGAACCAGGAGCTGGGATCAACGGTTGTACCGGACACGTTGGCAGGGCTGGTTAGATTGATCGTGACGGGGGAGAGAGTTGCGGCCGCCCCTGACGCGAGCCCTGAAGCGTTTGCCGCGACCGTTTGGGACACAGGACTTGAACAAGCGGCGGACCTTGCCGAGAGCGTCGCGACGCTTGAGGCAGTCCAAGCAGAGCTGAAGGGCAAAGTTGTCGATGCTGCCTGGAACACGGAGGTTGCACCGACAAGGCAAGCCCTCGCTAGTCACACGGGTCTGTTGAAGGCATTGAGCGGCGACTACCGTCGCGCCAAAGCCCTTCTGCGGTCCCTTCTAGTCGATCCTAACGCGCCGTCGACTGAGACAGTGCGTCTCCTAGACGTGTTGATGAAGGGGCAAGCGGCGGCCACGAAGGTTCGTGACGGTGACGCCTTTGGTCGTTCCGCCTTCGGAGCAGATTGGCGCCGGGAGAAATCCTCGTCGGCACCGCTCTTGGCTCTAGTGGAATGGATGCGCACGCTAAGGGGACTTGGCTCGGAACCGCGACTTATTGCTGGTCGGATGGCCGAGCGCTCTGAAGCGGGCGCGCGTGCGCTCCGGGTTCGCAAGGTGATCGATATCGGCCGGCCGATGATCGAGGGTTTCTGGAATGATCTCGGCCACCTCGCGCCGTCCATGCTGGGTGACGTGGCCTCCGCCGAAAGGGCTTCACTGCAGCTGATGGAAGTGAAGGCGCGATCCGTGGCTCAAGCGGACGAAGCGTCTCGAGAGGTTCTGGCCAGCCTGCCTGATCAGCTATCCGGTCGGGTGAAGCTCGTCCGACGACTGGGCGCCCTACAGAAGCTTGCTCAAGAGATCGATGCTGCTCACGGCATTGGCATGTCCGCATTTGGCTCGTCTTGGCTCGGGCGAGGATCCGACTGGGCCGCGCTTACGCAGGCCGAGCTCTGGTTGAAAAACAATACCGCACTCCGACATCTGGTCGCGCGTCTGCCTGACAGGGTCGAGATCGCAAAATCAGCTCGTGCAACGCGAGAAACGACGCAGGCCGCGGCGCTGCGGCTGAAGGCGCTTGCGGACGATTTGAAAGCTGATGCTTCGTCTTTGTTCGGAGTAGGCGATTTCTCTGAGGTCGTGATTGCTGAGTTGATTGCCCGATTGGAGACCTGGGTCGAGCATCAGGAACAGCTCTCGAAATGGGTTGCCTACGAAGAACGATCCGAGAGTGCCCGAAAGGCGGGACTAGGACAGTTGATCGGCGGCCTGGCCAATGGCCAGGTTCCAACCGCATCGGCGCGATCGGTCTTCGACATGGCCTATTACGAGAAAATGCTGACGGCGATGGCGAACAAGGAGCCGGACCTCGGGAGGTTTGACGGCGAGCTACATTCGAGAGCTGTTCGCGACTTTGCGGATTTGGACCGGCAGAGGATCAAGGCTAGCGCCATCGAGGTCGTGACCGCGCATCATCGCAAGATCCCCTCAAGAGATGGCGGAGCTGGGCCTGTCGGTTTGCTTCGATCTGAGATGGCGCGCAGAAGAGGCCATATGCCTATCCGGCAGTTGATGCTGAGGGCAGGACCTGCTGTCCAGGCGTTGAAGCCGGTGTTCATGATGAGCCCACTTTCGGTGGCGCAGTTCTTGTCGCCCGGTCGAATGTCGTTCGACCTCCTGGTTATGGACGAAGCGTCTCAGATCCAGCCGGTGGACGCACTCGGCGCAATTGCCAGGGCGAACCAGGTAGTCGTCGTTGGCGATGAACGCCAGCTGCCCCCGACGACATTCTTTGCGAAGATGACGGGCTCGCAATCTGAAGATGACGACGGCGAGGGTGCGCAGGTCGCTGACATCGAGAGCATTCTCGGGCTTTTCACAGCCCGTGGTTTGCCACAGCGCATGCTTCGCTGGCACTACCGCAGTCGACATCAATCGCTCATCGCCGTGTCGAATAGCCAGTTCTACGACAACCGGCTCTTCATCGTCCCAAGTCCGTATACCCAAGAGGCTGGTATGGGGCTGCGGTTCCATTACGTGCCGGACGGAGTGTTCGATTCAGGTGGGACAGGGACGAACCCGATCGAGGCGCGTGCCGTAGCAGAAGCGATCATTCGTCACGCGAAGTCCAATCCACAAGAGTCTCTTGGCGTTGCGACTTTTTCTGTCAGCCAACGCCGTGCGATCCAAAATGAGCTTGAAGCCCTGCGGCGGTTGAATCCGGACACCGAAGACTTCTTCCACGCCCATCCGAGTGAGCCGTTTTTCGTCAAGAACCTGGAGAACGTTCAAGGCGACGAGCGGGACGTGATCATGATCTCGGTGGGATACGCGAAGAATTCCCAGGGCTACATGGCCATGCGCTTCGGCCCACTCGGTTCGGAAGGCGGAGAACGTCGACTCAACGTTCTCATAAGCCGGGCTAAGCGTGCCTGTGAGGTGTACGCGTCGATAACAGATGAGGACATCGACCTCGAGCGCGGAAAGGGTAAGGGGGTCTTTGCCTTCAAGCTCTTTTTGCACTACGCGAGGACTGGACGCATCTCGCTTGCTCAGACGACGACCAGAGAGATGGATTCAATCTTTGAAGAACAGGTAGCCAACGCCTTGATTGAACGAGGCTATCAGGTCCATGCACAGGTGGGTATCGCGGGCTTCTTCATCGATCTGGCAGTTGCTGATCCGGAGCGGCCAGGGCGCTACCTGCTGGGCATCGAATGCGACGGTGCCGAGTATCACTCCTCGCGCTCCGCAAGAGATCGGGATCGGCTTCGCCAGGCTGTGCTCGAAGACCACGGCTGGATAATTCACCGCATCTGGAGTGCCGATTGGTTCCAGCGTCCGCGTGAACAGCTCGAGCGGACGGTGGCGGCGATCGAGGCTGCAACGAGAGAACTTGCTGAACGGGCGGAATTGGGAAACCAGAGAAGCCGTGGGGCGGCCGTACAAGTCGTAACGGTCGACCGGGGTAACGTCACCGAAATCGCGTTGCAGACTACGAATGGAGCCGCGACACCAGATCGAGCCTACGCAGAAGCGAGTGTACAGAGACCGCCCGGGCGGTTTGAACTTCACGAGACGCCCACCGGTCTCCTGGCTGGGCTGGTCGAGCAAATCGTCGCCGCAGAGACGCCAGTCCATCTCGATGAGGTAGTATCGCGCATTCGGGATGCATGGGGCCTACAGCAGGCCGGCGGCAGGATTCAGGACGCGATTGAGCGTGGTCTTGTTATCGCCGAAGCGCGGGGAGTGGTGGCGCGTCGAGGCGACTTCTGCTTCAAACCGGGCGCGCCTATTCAGCTACGCGACCGCAGTGGTGTCATGTCCCCTGGATTGCGTAAGCCCGAAATGATCTCCTCGGAGGAAGTTGCCCAGGGTGCAATCGAGGTGGTGAGATCCAATCTCGGCGCGACGGAGGACGAAATCGCAACGAGCGTCTCGAGGATGCTGGGCTTCAAAGCCACGAGCGCGCAGCTGAGGCAATTGATTTCAGCGGCGGTCGCCGGTGCTGTTGCGAATGGATCGTTGCGGTACCAAGACGGCCTGCTGATAGACGGCGCAAACGGTCAGTAAGAAATCAGCGAGGACGCGAGGGTGGACCGCCACCCTCGCAAGATCATGGCGAACCTGGGGACAAACTCTGCCCTTGGCTGGAGGCTGAATGGCGTTTCGATTTGTTCATACGGCAGACATTCATCTGGATTCACCGCTGCGTTCGCTAGCGTTGCGAAACCTCGAACTCGCAGAGCTCGTGGGAGACGCCAGCCGCCAAGCCTTCATTTCGATAGTGGATTTGTGCCTCGAGGAACGCGTGGATGCGCTGGTCATTGCGGGCGACCTCTACGATGGCGATCAGACTTCGATGAAGACTGCGCGGTTCATCGCGACACAGATCGGACGGCTGCACCAGGCTGGTATTAGGGTCTTCAAGATCCGCGGCAACCATGATGCCCTCTCACGCATCTCAAAACAGCTCGTGTTTCCGGACAGCGTGACTATTTTCGGCGGCCGCGCCCAATCGGTATTGCAGACTTCAGGTGGTCTGGATGTGATGTTCCATGGCCTGAGTTTTACGCATTCGAAGGCGCCAGAAAGTCTGTTGCCCAAGTACCCAACACCTCGTGAAGGCGCGGTCAATGTCGGTATCATGCATACCAGCATGGCCGGTTCGCTCGGTCACGACGTGTACGCGCCCTGCAGTGTGGCTGACTTGCACAATCATGGTTTCGACTACTGGGCGCTCGGACACATCCATGTTCGCCAGGTCTATCCAGGGGCACGCGCAACGGTCGTGATGCCGGGTATTCCGCAAGGCAGGGATATCAACGAGGCGGGCGAGAAATCGGCAACGCTTGTGACGATACGTGATCACGGTTCTGTTGAGATCGAGGAACGGCTGACCAGCGTCGCGCAGTTCGAACGCCTCAACGTCGACCTTATCGGAACCGTTGAGTGGCCCGAAGTCGCCACGCGCATTCGAGACGCACTTGAACAGCTGCGATCCAATGTTCGATCGCGGCACGTTCTGGCTCGAGTCAATTTGAGCGGAGCGACACCGTTGTCGTGGCAGCTCATTCGCGACAGGGACCTCCTCCTTGCCGAAGCTCAACAGGTGGCCGGGCAACTGGGTGACACGTGGATCGAAAAGCTCGATCTCAACGTCCTTTCACCTGGGACCGAAGCAGTTGAGGACACCGCTGATCCAATTTATGAGCTAGCCGCGTCGATGCGCAGTGACGCCACGTCCGAGGCGTTCCGCGCCGAGGCGAGGGCGTTCATTCAAAAGACAGTTGCCGAACTTCCGGCGGAAGGCCGCGACTTTGCTGGCAAGAGCGAAGCCGACCTCGACCTTTTCCTAGATACAGCGCTGGCCAGGGGCATTGACCAGGTCACCGCACGTCTCAAGGCTGGTGCCTCGTCATGAGACTGCGACGCCTTGACCTCGTTCGCTATGGGAAGTTCACCGATCGTACGATCGACTTTGGACCGAAGCCCACGTCCGGCCCTGATTTGCATATCGTGTTCGGTCTGAATGAGGCTGGCAAGTCGACCGCTCTTTCTGGCTTTCTCGACCTCTTGTTCGGGATCGAGGAGCGTAGCAAATACAACTTCATTCACGAGTATAGCGCCATGCGCCTTGGTGGAGTGCTCGAATTGGCAGGTGTGGAGCATTCATTTACCCGCACGAAACAGCGGAACAATTCGCTCCTTGATGCGACCGGCAAGCCGGTCAGTGAGATGGCAATCTCGGCACACCTCGCCGGCCTGTCTCGCGATGCCTACGCGACAATGTTTTCCTTGGATGACGAGACGCTGGAAGCCGGTGAAAAGGCGATCCTGGAATCGCGCGGTGATCTCGGCAAGCTGTTATTCACCGCCAGCGCAGGACTTGGCCATGCAAGCGATACGCTAAATGCCTTGGATGCAGAGGCCGACGCGCTACATCGCAAGCAGGCGCAAGGTACCGAGATCGCGCTGCTCAAGAGGCGGCTGGCCGACCTAAAAACTCGGAAGGATGATATCGACACACTTGCTTCGACCTACGAAGGACTGGAGGCTGAACGTCGCGACGCGGCACAACAGTACGACGCCCTGATCAACGAACGAGCGGTGCTGGCGAACCGGCTGGAGGCGATTGCGCGGTTCGAGCGTGCACGGCCGATGCTGGCAGATATTCGGCGCAAGCTCGTCCAATTAGACGGATTGCCGAAAACCGCTTCACCTACGCGCACTTGGGCGGGCTCGATCGCGGAGCTGATTGGTGACGATGCGAGCTTGAGAACGCGTTTGGCGGGCAATGTCGGCGAAGTTGAACGTCTGACGTCAAGCATTGCATTCCTCGACGTAGACGAGCTGATCTTGGGGGTCTCGGAGCGCATCAGAAGCTTGGCAGAGAGCAAGGTGCGCTATTCGTCGGCAGGCCTTGATTTGCCCACTCGCAAGTTCCAGCTGCAGATCCTCGACAACACCGTAGCGACTTGCCTTAGCGCGTTGGGACGCACTTCTGAACAGGATCCTGCGAAGCTACTTTTGCCAGCAGCGACGGTGGGCGTCTTGCGCACAATGATTGAGCAGCGATCCGGGATCGCCACGGCGGCAAGCGCTGCCCATGACGAAATTGCGGCTGCTGTCGATGCGCTCCAATTGGCTCGACAGCGAGTTGGCGAAGAAAGAGCCGTGCCCGAATCCGTAAGAGCGAAGCTCAGTTCAGCATTGTCGAAGGCCCGCGCCAGCAATCAGCTCGCGGAAGTTGCGGCGGCCCGCGAGGAGGAAGATGCGGGTACAATACGATTCGAGGAGTTGCGGGCTCAGCTGCGGCCGTGGGCCGGCGATGCGAGCGCGCTCGCGAGCATCGCTGTTCCGAGCGCTGGGCAGATTGCTTCCTGGAAAATGGCCGCAACAGATTTAGCCAGAACCAGCTCGGTGGTCGCCGAACGCCTTGAGGAATGTGAGAGCAATTCCACGAGGCAATCGGCACGACTGGAAGCATTTCGTGTGTCGATCGATGTGGCTGACGACGAAGCCGCTGCAGTGAGCCGACGAGCACGTGACGCAGCTTGGGAAACGCATAGGGCGGCGCTGACCAGCGAAACAGCTGATGACTTTGCTCTAGCGCTAGCCCGCGACGATGGCGTCGGCACGGGCCGTCTAGCGAACGCGTCGGATTTGGCAGAGATACGCGCAACGACCAGGGCGCTTGGCGAAACTTCGGCGGATTTGTCTCGTTTGCGTCAACAATACGCGCAGCTTGCCCTCGATCTTGAAGCCAAGATGGCTGAAGTCCGTCAGGCCGGCGGTGCGTTGCTGGAAGACGTGATCGAGCCATCACTAGAGCGCCTGGTACAGCGCTTGGACAATCGAATTGAGTTGCGTGCTGATGCACTCGGTGAATGGCGGCAGATCGAGCTCTCTCGGAAGAGGGCGGACCGGGCTGCCGAGGCGGGCGAGCAGATCCGACTGGAACTTATCAGGGCGTTGACGAGCGTCGGAATAGTACCGGCGCCGCATGACACGCTTGAAGCCGCTATGGCCCTCGCGGAATTGTTTCTAGAGCGGCAGCGCAAGTTAGACGCAGAATACGCTGAAGCACTAAGAACCGTGAATGGCAGGGAGGAGGATCTTACTGTCAGGCGTCGGGCTCTCGCCATGGCCGAGCGGCGCGAGGAGGAGTGGCTCGCCACGACAGGTGAGACGCTCAAGGGAACTTGGCTCGAGAGCGGCGTATCCGCTTCCGGCTTAAGCACAGTGCTCGAACAGTTGAGTAATCTGGCCAAAAGCGTGCAAGAGCGAGACGCCCTTCAACTGCGCATCGACAAAATGGAAGCTGACAGGGCCGATTTCCTCAGTGAGGTCAGCTCTATCGCAGCAGATCTGGGAGAGGCTACGAAGGATGGAGAGCCGGAGCAGTTAGCGGTTCGCGTTGGCGACCGCTTGGATCGCGCTGAAAGGGCGCGTGACACGAAGGCAGGCTTTTTGGCCGATCTCAAACGCTTGCAAGGCGAGCGCAATGTCCTCGACAATGAGACTTCGGTCCATGAGTGCCGCAAGAATGAGGTGCTGATCGCGTTCGGCGTCGAAACCTTAACCGATGTGGCGCACCGCGACGAGTTGCTGCGCGAGAGGGATCGTCTGCACACCAGCGTGGCCGAGCTTGAGGATCGGGTGGCGGCTGAACTTTCATTGGAGAAGTTTGAGCAGGCCCGCTCGGTCCTTGACGAAATCGACTTCGACGGCCTGGCGATCGAGAAGGGACAAGGCGAGCAGAGGCTCCAGCAGCTAGACAGCTTCCTCCAACAACAGCTGATCCGACAAACGCGCGCTGCGGATAAGATTGACGAGATTGGAGGCGACGGCGCTGTCGCTCGGCTCGACGCCGAACGCCGAACCATTCTGCTGGAAATCGAGGACAGCGCGGTTCGCTATATTGAACTGAAGCTCGGCATCATGTCAGCCGGGAATGCTCTGCGCGCCTATCGCGAGCGCCACCGGTCAGGAATGATGGCGCGTGCATCGGACGCTTTCAAGCTGATGACGCAAGGCCAGCATTCTGGCCTCACGACCCAGCCCGTGAAGGGTGGCGAGGTCCTGATAGCGATGCAGCGCGACGGCCAATCCAAGGTCGCCGATGCGCTGTCAAAAGGCGCGCGGTTTCAGCTCTATCTGGCCCTGAGACTCGCTGGATATTACGAATTCGCGCAATTCCGACAGTCGGTCCCATTCGTCGCGGACGACATCATGGAGACGTTCGACCATATCCGGTCTGAAGAAGTGTTCAGGCTTTTCGGCGAAATGGCGGGCATGGGTCAGGTGATATATCTAACGCATCACAAGCATTTATGCGAAATCGCCAAGGCAGTTGTGCCAGGGACTACCATCCACCAACTCGAATAGGATGGCCGCCCAAACAGCGTCTTCCAATCTACAAGGAAATCGCTTGGCGTGGGCCGCGCTGCCGGGAATTGCGGCTTCTTCCCCCTAGCCTTGCTTGCCAAGATCCCCCGGCAACTTTGCGCCTCATTTCGTCCGCATCACCCGCTCTTCTTATAGAAGTCGGATGCTTCGCTATTGACCTCGTCCGGAAACGCCAGGAGCGGACGTTACAAAACAAAGCAACGCCGCAATACCCCGCCATCAGGTGATTTGATACTTGAGTCGACGTTGTACGAAGGCTGGCCGCGACCCTTCGAGCACCTTTACGATATGGCCATTGGTGTTCGGGTTCTCGATCGCGCCGCAATCATAGCTGAACCTGTAAGCGTTCACCTTGTCCAACCGGACATAGACGATTTGTTCGGCGTCGGCTCCGATCGCGAGGTTTGGGTTATGCGTCACCAATATGACCTGCCGGGTTTTCTTCGCGTCGCGAATACACCTTGCGAGTACCGCGAATATGCTGTCGTTGTCGAGATTGTCTTCGGGTTGGTCGATGATGAGGGGCGAGCTGTCGGTGTCCAGGTGTAGGTAGAAGACCAGCAGCAGAAGCCCCTTCTCTCCGGGGGAAAGCTGGTTCAGGTCTTTGCCTCCCAGTCTCAACTCGTACCGGGGTTCGAAGTATCCGAGGGAATAAAGGAAGTCGTAGAATTTCTTGACGTCTTTGGTCTGCCGTCTGATGCCACCGGATTTCATCGATCCGACCACATCGTCCACAAAGGCAAAGATGCTTTCGAAGGAGTTCCAGTCGACTATCGATAGCTTCTGTTGAAGGGCGCGCGCGCCTTCCGCGACTCCGCGGAAGGGGCCGCTCACGTTTTGGTTCAGATGGTTGAAGAATTCATCACCGAACTTGGGAGACGGTACAAAAGACGCGTCGATCGACACCTTGAAGTCCCCGGTACTCACCGCGGTGAGCCGCGACTCAACCTTGGTTTTCAAACCCTCGTAAAACGTTCTTATCTTGTGTTTGCTTTCGAAGAGGGTCAAGCAAAGTGCCTTACGGTCCTCAAACGCCTTGGACAATTCACCGGGCAGATCGTTGTCGATCCGGGCAATGCGGGCCTCTAGTTCCGCGATTGTCCCTAATTTGGGCGAGGCCTTTTGACCGACGATATCGCTGATCTGCTCGGATATCTCGCGGACGGCCTGCACATACCTTTGATAACGCCGTTGAGGTGCCGAGAGAGCGGCGCGCGTCTCGGCAATGCGATCGGCAATATATTTCTGCGCAGCACGAAGCTCGGGTGCACTGGCGACTTTGGAAAGATCGGTCTTTGAATCGAAAACAATGGCGCTCTCGCGCTCAATCTGAGCGATTTCTTCGTTCGCATCGTCAATCTTCTTCGTGACTTCTTCGAGGTTAACGGTAATACGGATGACCTGATCAACATCTAAGCCGAGAGCCCTATACTTAGTTTTAAAAGCCTCCTTGTCGCCTTGCACACGGTTTTTCAGGGCATTTACGGCGTCCTTGAATTCACTGGCCTCTTGCAGGGTAGTCTTGTGCCAGCCGAGCCGCGTGACGGCGCTCTTTTCACGTGCAGAAAGGTCATCCAGCAACCGGGTTTGTGACGCGATTTCTTCTGTCGCCGCTTCCTGTTCCGCACTCTGAGCAGCCGGGGCAGCTTCCTCCGGAGGCTTCGACGCTTCGAGTGCGAACACCTGCTTCTGAAGGACCCCTAGTTCCGCCTGCAGTTTGGTCTTGAATGCAGGTTCGCTCTGGTCCTCGAGTTCGAGAATCCTGATGTTGAGTTCCCGCAGCTTCGTTTTGATCTGGCTAGCTTCCTGTCGACTGTTCAACGTCTTCCGTTCTTCGAGGTCGCGGAAGCTCTTGGCGTCCATCTTGTCGCTGATGTCGACGTGTGAAAATACGACGTCTTCGATTTCCCGGCGCAGCGCCTGGACTTCGATTTCGTTCGTCAGGCTCTCGAAGTAGTTCTGTGGTAGGTATTTGACCGCCTCCGGCTCGAGTTCATCGACATCATCGCTCAGTGCCCGTTCAACAACGCTCCCACTCTTCCATACGAGACGACCCGAAAAATTCTCGGCGAACCCGCGCCGCTTGAATTTCTTGTTCGTCTGACTGTCGGTTAGAAACGAGAAATATTTCGCTTGGCGAGTATTTCCGAGCAGCGCGACAATGTCCGCGACGGCGCTTTTGCCGCTTCCCTTGTTGCCGATTATGGCAGTCAGTTCAGGGTTGAACGGGATTTCGACGTTCCGAAACCAGGTGCCGTTATGATCGGCATAGGTGGCGAGGGCATTGATCTCCAGCCTGTCGATGAACTGCGTCGCCTCTCGCTCGAGCCGGACGAGAACGGTTGGACGTTCTCCAACAAAGACGCGATGTTCCGGTTCAAAGATCGTCTGCCGGAGACCTCGGAAAGTCAGATTGGCCTTGATCCAGGTCGATTGATAGCTCGGCTCGTCACCTGTCAAACGTCCGAGGTCCTCGAAGGAATGAGCGTCACTGGCGTCATAGAGGGGCTTAGGCTCGGACTTCGACCCGTCCTCGTACCGAGAGTCGCTCAGGAAGAATGCCGTGCTGTTCGACTTCCCAAAGAAGGCGCTACTGATCCTGTCGAGTTCATCGGAAATGGATTTGCTACGCTGGGAATTTTTGGCGGTACCGCGTAGGCCATCGTTTCCGGCGGCGGTGACGATAATGTATTGCTCCGGCGCGAAGCATCCTTTTAGCGAGTCCTTAACATCATGTATGCTGACGGTCGCCGCAGCGTAGTTCGCAGACGTCAGTTCACTGCAGCGTAACCGTCTGCCACCAACGGATATGTGCGTTTCGAGGTCGTTGAGGAATTTACTCAAGGCTTCGGGCGTCGCGACAGCCGGGTCTACCAGAACATGCGCGTTGACGTTTTTGCCGTCGATGCTGACCGTCTCGGTCAAACGCAGCTCTAGGTTCGGGATCACTAGCTTGGTCGAGTCCGGATACGATTGGCGATACCACTTGACGGTGTTCAGGTAGCCGTCGAATGAAAAATAGTCCGTTATGCCAAAGGCCTTGACCTCGGATTGTTCGAGAATAGCCACGAAGCGTTTCCACGTCGCGTCCTCCGGTTTGCCATATCCGCAAGAGAGCTTCGTACCGGGCGCGTGTAAATGCAGATCCCACTTAAGCCACTGCGACCCTCGATGAGCCTCTCGTTTGGCAGCACGCGGCGTTGAGGACACACTCATCCGAAGCACTCCAGGTGACGGGGTTTCCGATCCGAAAAAAGCCTTGCCTGTCGTCCGGCAGGATCACGAATCGGCGCCCAGATGAACGCGCGGGTACAATCTAGTCGGATGAAAAAATCAATCAAGGCGTGTTCTCATGACCTTGGAGCACAAGTCACCGCCTGTCGCCGAAAGACAAAAGCAGTGCTAGAAACAAAAGGCGGGCATGCAGCCGCCGCTGCCTATCCAGGTCCACGAGGTTCCTAGGCGTGTTCTTGTGGTTTCCAACTTCCGCAAAAAAAGCCGACTGACGGGGTGACATTCGGCTCCGAAACGCTGCCTCAGTTGAGCAATGGCACCGTTGCCGAAAAGCGCGACGTCCGTTATCGGCCTCAGCGGCCAGAAGCAACTCGCTCGTAAAATCCTGACAGCATGTTACGCCCGCCGCGACATTGCCGATCCCGACATGCTCGGCAGATACGAAAGCCGGCTGCGCCTGTCGGCGGCACCGCTCTATCATGCCACCAACATGCTTGTCGGTCTCTACTCAGGCGAGCACCCGGCGGCACGGCTTGCAAGACATGCGGGGCTCCGCTTTGCCCAATATCTTCCCTTTGTCCGCCATGGCATTTCGGCCATGCTCAGGCGGTGAATCGGCAGATAGCGCTGCCGCTCTGGAACGCTGTCTCGGCGCAGCTTCCTTTTGTCTCTGACGTTGCGGATCCTGGCATGATCATCCGGATCAAGAAACGCGCGCGGACGAGACTTTGATGATCAGCCGGCAATCCTCAGAGCAGACGTGCGACCCGGAGCCATGGTGAGCGCACTGGTTACCCCCGCTGGATAGTTAACCCGTCCTTCAGTGGGCCTGCGTAAGCTTGTCCTCGCGAACAACGATGGGAGCAAGCTGGTCCGTCCATGGCCCCGAAGAAAGTAGACACGCTGGAGGCCAAAATCCGTCAGGATCAGCTTGCTGACCTGAGGACCGGCCTCTTCGTGTCGATGCCGATAAGCGGTATCCTGTCAGGCCTGATTTGGGCGGTGCACGCCCTTTCTGGCAGCGGCTTTGCCGCTGCAATCTGGTTCCTGGTCGTCAATGCGATAAATGCCGCCCGCCTTGCACTCGCGCGTTATCAGCTAAAGGAAACGGGGCGCCATGACGGTTTAGTGGGGGTTTTGCCGCGGCTTCGCTGGTTTGGCATCCTTGCCCTTCTGGCAGGGTTTGCCTGGTCCTTCCTGGCCGTCCTGACTGTTGGATACACGACACCTCAAGCACCGCTGCATCTGGTCATTCTGGCGGGCATTTCAGCTGGTGCGGTTACATACGGCAGTTCGTATGCCGCGGCGGCGATCAACTTCATCACACCTCCGCTCCTCATCACGGTGGGATGCCTTTTGGCGAAAGGCAATTTTGAAGATTACATTCTGGCTTTTGCCGTTCTGCTTTTCATGGGCGGCTTGGTTCGAGCTTCGTGTGTTGGGCAAGCACGGTTCCGCGAAGCGAGCCGCCTGAGGCATGAGGCCGAGCGGCTTGCGGCGGAGATGAAGGCCAGTTCCAGGCAGGACCACCTGACGGCCCTTCTCAACAGGCGTGGCCTCGAAGACGCAATCGGACGTTTCGAGACCGCGGATAGCCCCTTCGTGGCAATGCTGGTTGATCTGGACGGGTTCAAATCCGTCAACGATACCTACGGTCACAGGACCGGTGATGAACTGCTTGTAAGGATCGCCCGCCGCATAGAGGAGGAAGCACCGGAAGGCTCAACGCTCGCTCGTATCGGCGGCGATGAATTCGTGCTGTTTTTTCCCTCAACGAGGGTTTCGCTTTCTGCCAGTGATCTCGCCTCCAATATCATAGCCAAAATTGCCCGACCCTATATCGAGGTCGCGTCCGTCCGTGTCGGGGCATCGATAGGAATATACTTGGCGCAGACGCCGGGCCTGACGGAAATGTTGTTGCGGGCGGATATCGCCCTTTATACGGCCAAGCGTCGTGGCAGGAACGAATTTTGCCTGTTTGATGCCGAACTCGACAGGGAACTGCAACGCCGCCAGTCCGTCGAACGGGACCTTCATTCGGCGATAAAGACGAGAAGCTTGCAACCTTGGTTCCAGCCGATCGTGAAACTCGACACCGAGGCCGTGGTCGGTTTTGAAGCCTTGCTGAGGTGGTCCCATCCGACTCATGGTGCCATCTCTCCACCCGAAATCATCACAGCTGCACGCGAAACCGGAATGCTTCAGCTGCTGACGCAAACCGTGTTCGCCGACTGTTGTGCTTTTATCGACGGCTTGGTGAAAGCTGACTGTCTTGATCTCCGCGTGGCGATGAATGTTTCACCGCGCGAACTGGAAGCCGGCGATATCGACGACATGGTTCTGAATGGTCTGGCGGCAAAAGGCCTCCCTGCAACGATGTTCGAAATCGAGATTACCGAAGAATCCCCGGTGGACCCGGACAGAGTGGATGAAAAGCTCGGACGGCTTTCACATGCCGGCATTTCCATCGCGCTCGATGACTTCGGCACCGGCTTTTCCACGTTGGCATCGCTCAAGGACAGTCGGATACGCAAGGTGAAAATAGACCAGGGTTTCATTCGCGGCTTGGCCAAGTCCCGAGAGGACCGACTGCTTGTCAAATCGGTCATCGATCTCGGTAACATGCTCGGGATCGAGGTCATGGCCGAGGGCGTCGAAACAGAGGCGGATCGGCAAACCCTGCACAAGCTTGGCTGCAGGACCGCTCAGGGCTTCCTGTTCTCCAAGGCTGTGCCTCTGAGCCAAGCACTGGAAATGGCAGTCAAACAGCACGCGAACCAGTTGTGACCGCTCCCGCCGCGCCGTCTCTCGCGGCCGTGCGCTCATGAATGGCGGGTATCTGAACTTCCTTGTTTGAAGAGCATGACAGTCCGTGCCGTGCCTCAGCCGGCGAACAGTTCCTTGTAGCCAGTCGTCACCATCCAGTTCGCACGGTCGATATGGCTGCGAAGAGCCTTGCGGGCGCGGACCGGTTCAAGGGCCGGGTCGATGCCGAGAATGAGATCGGCCATCTCCTCTTCGCTGGCATTGTCGGCGCAGGCATCCAGGATCCGCAGGTAGATCGTGAAATGCTCCCTGTCGTAGCTCGTGAGGTTCTCCGACCAGGGGACTTCATCGCTCAACGTTGAGCTTCGACTTTCATCTGTTCCCATTGATCGATTCATGCCTGTTGCGAGCCTCGGCTGTTGAGCGCTGGATGCAACGCAGCATATCCCAAAATGGGATAATCCGAAACCGGGATTAGTCGCTGATCCGGTCTTTACCCGACCGGTTCGCCTACATGCCCAAATCTCTTCGATCGCCCCGCCACCAGCGGTTTCTGGCCCAGCTGGTTTCCCTGCGCAAGGCCAAAGGCCTGACTCAGGCGCAGGTGGCCGAGAAGCTTGATCGTCCCCAATCCTTCGTGGCCAAGTACGAGGGTGGAGAGCGTCGTCTCGACGTCATCGAGTTTCTCGACTTAACTGCGGCGCTTGACGCGGATCCGTGCGAGATTCTGTCCAGCCTGCGGTCCTAACGGGCGCCCGCGCGCCTAACGGCTCGCGCCGGTGCCGTGAACCGAGCGCGCTTTTCTTCGGCAAGCTGCCATTCCGCTGCGGGTGGTCTTTACCAGGCCATGCCGATGTAGGATGATAATCCTAGGTGGGGCGATTCCTCAACGGAGATCGCAATGGCTAGGACCAAACTTTCCAAGCAGCTTTCACAGGCTGAAATCGAGCGCTTTCTGGCGGAGGCGGAACGGCTGCACAAGAGCATCGTCCAGCCGCTTCTATCACCTAGCAGCAACCATTACCGGGCTCTCCAACGCACCCATGAAGCGCTGTTAAAGACGGTGAAGGATATCACGGGTAAGGATGCGCCGTTCATTCAATGGTTCGGAACAGGACCGGTGAATTAGACCCGACTTGTAGACTCCAGGCCGCAAACGTCGCATTCTCTCTTCGGAGGGAAGGGCGTGGGCAATCATCGCTATCAAAGCAACTCCTGGCTGGCTTTCTTGCCTTCGAATCGACCCTGCCGCTGTCGGCTGCAACATCAAAGCCAATATAAGCTACAAAACGGGCGAGCGCGTCTATCATGATCCCGGACAGGAATTACTGGGACACGCGCCTCAACCTGTTGAAAGGCGAGCGCTGGTTTTGTTCGGAGCAAGCCGCGCGCACGGCGGCGATGTCGTCGAGTTTCTCGGCGTAACTGCGGCGCTTGACGATGATCCGTGCGAAAAATCTGTCCGGCCTACCGTCCTGGCAGGCGCCCGCGCGCCTGACGACGCGCACCAGGTGCTCGTGAACCGAGCCCGCTTTTCTTCGGCAAGCTCAGGCGGTCTCGGCCATTCGGCTTCGCCCCTTGGCGCGGGCAGCCCTTGGGCTGAGACGGCCGCCGCCCTTGCGGGCGGCGCGGTTTGTCTGTTGGCCTTTCCCGGCGGCGGGGTGGGCGGCACTCCCTTCTAGGCCCGCCGCGGCAGCCCGCAACCCTTCGCTGCCGCTCAGGGTCCTCCTCTTCGTTCCGGTCCTTCGGATGCGGTCCGCCTACCACGGCGGGCCTTTCCGGTCGCGACTCGCCGCCCACCCCGCTTCCGGGGAAAGGCGCGGCGATTGGTGAGCGGAGGATAAGACATGCATGCAAACAGCAAGCGTTGTGCCAGCACAGAGGCTGGCGCAGGCAAGGGCGGGCGCCCCGGCGCCAGCCTTTATCAGGAGATCACCGACCGCATCATTGCCGAGCTGGAGCGCGGCACCGTGCCATGGGTCAAGCCATGGGGCAGCGCAAAGGCAGGCCTTGGCCTGCCGAGGAATGCGTCCACTGGGCGCACCTATTCCGGCATCAATATCCTCATCCTGTGGGGCGCGGTCATCGAGCGCAGCTATCCCAGCCAGAACTGGCTCACCTTCCGGCAGGCGCTCGTCCTTGGCGGCAATGTCAGGAAGGGCGAGCGCGGCACGACCATCGTGCATGCCGACCGCTTTGTCCCCAAGGACGAGAAGGAGCGCGCACGCCACGAGGGCGATGAACCACAGGCCGTGCCTTTCTTGAAGCGCTTCACCGTCTTCAATGTCGCGCAGTGCGATAATCTTCCGGAAGACCTCTATGCCGCCGCCGAGCCGCTGCCTCAGTGCGAGATCGTGCCGCAGGCCGAGACGCTTATTCGCGCCAGCGGTGCGGATTTCAGGGTCGGCGGCGATCGCGCTTTCTACATGCTGGGCAGCGACCACATTCAGGTGCCGCCGCAGCCGGCGTTCCATCACCAGATCGACTATTACCGGACCTGCTTTCACGAGCTTGGCCACTGGACCGGCCACCCAACGCGGCTTGCTCGCGACCTCTCCGGCTCGTTCGGCTCCAAGGCTTACGCGCGTGAAGAATTGGTCGCCGAAATCACTGCCGCCTTCGTCTGCAGCAATCTCGGTATCGAGCCGACCGTGCGTCATGCCGATTACATCGGCTCATGGCTGAAGGTGCTGCGCGAGGACAATCGCGCCATCTTCCGTGCCGCCAGTCTTGCCTCCAAGGCCGCCGATTTCCTGTTTGGCCTTCAGGCCGATGCCGAAGGCGAGGCGCAGGAAGGGATTGCGGCATGACGATGCGCGATCCTCAACTGACCGCGAGCGAGCCGACGCCGCAAGGCGAGCAGATGCTCATTCCCGGTGTCCGGCCGATCACCACGCGCGATCGGCTCACCCTCCTGATGGACGCGCCGATGTGTCCGCGCGCGGCGCAAAAGCCGCTCGATATCGGCCTCTTCGATGAAGCCAGCAGAAATCAACTCGACCTGTTCTGACAAGGAGTCTTTCCATGATCCTGATCACCGATCCACTGCGCGCACGACTGCTCGCCAATGGCGCCGCCGACGCCGACGTCGACCATTTTCCCGTTGTGAAACTGTTTAATCCGACAGGTGCCGCCACGTGGCTTTTGACCGAACTCGACGCCGATGGCGACACGCTGTTCGGCCTTTGCGATCTCGGCTTCGGCTTCCCCGAACTCGGCAGCGTCAGTCTGGCCGAGCTTGCATCCGTAAAAGGTCCGCTTGGCCTCGGCATAGAGCGCGACCTGCATTTCCAGGCGCGCTTTCCGCTCTCCGTCTATGCCGAAGCCGCCCGCATTTGCGGCCACATCACCGAGGCCGAGCGACTTCTGCGGCAGGCAGCAGACGCCCTTTCAAAGCCCCATTCCGAGCTTCCGCCCGACACGGCGGAATAGCAGCGCCGATAGGCGCAAAAACCGTCCCGCCGCGCCGGCCGTCGGCCTCTGCGGCGGGGACAACCTTAACCAAAGCGAAGGAGAGTAACCATGCAGCTTGCCCACATCCCCTTGGATCAGCTCAACATTTCCGCGCTCAACATGCGCCGTGGAAAACGCGCGCCCGACATATCCGACATCCTGCCATCCGTGCGTGCGCGCGGCGTGCTGGTGCCTCTCCTTGTGCGGCCCAATGGCCAGCCGGAAACCTTCGAGATCGTCGCCGGCAGGCGGCGCTATTTCGCCGCCAAATCGCTTGCCGACGAGCGCGGCGAAGGCGATCCCTTGCCCTGCGCCATCATGGAGGACGGTGACGACGCCGATGCGCTGGAAGCCTCGCTGATCGAAAACCTCGCCCGCCTCGATCCTGACGAAGTATCGCAATGGGAGACGTTTTCGCGGCTCGTCAGGCAAGGCCGCACCGTTCCGGACATCGCTGCGACCTTCGGCATCACTGACCTGAAGGTCAAACGCATTCTGGCGCTTGGCTACCTCTTGCCCAAAATCCGCGAAGCCTATCGGCGCGAGGAGATCGACGCCGAGACGGTGCGCCATCTCACCATGGCGTCCAAGGCGCAGCAGAAGGACTGGCTGGCACTCTGTGCCGATCCCGATCAATACGCGCCGCGTGGCTTTCAATTGAAGCAATGGCTGTTCGGCGGCCAGTCGATTTCCACCAAGGTGGCGCTGTTTGCCATCGACGAATATCCCGGCCTGATCACCTCGGACCTGTTCGGCGAGGACAGCTATTTCGCCGATGCCGACCTGTTCTGGCAAAAGCAGAACGAAGCGATTGCCGCCAGACGCGACACCTATCTTAACGACGGCTGGAGCGAGGTGGTGCTGCTGGAGCCGGGCCAATATTTCCACGCATCGGACCACGAGAAGACCCCGAAGAAGAAGGGCGGCAAGGTCGTCATCACTGTCTCGCATCGCGGCGAGGTTGAGTGTCACGAGGGCTGGCTGTCACGCAAGGAAGCGCGCCGCGCCCGCGAGGGCGGCGAGCAAGAAGAAACAGCCGCCAAGCCGCCGCGCCCCGAACTCACCGGCCCGATGCAGAACTATGTCGATCTGCATCGCCATGCTGGCGTGCGCGCGGCCATGCTCGACCATCCCGCCGTGGCGCTGCGCCTCGTGGTGGCGCACGCCATCACCGGTTCCGGCCTGGGCAGGTGCGCCGTGAACCGCAGCGAGGAGCCAACGAGACGGTGACTGCCAGCCTTGCCGGCTGCAAGGCTGAAGCCGCATTCGGCAAAAAGCGGCGCGAAGTGTTGGCCCTGCTCGGATCACCGGATGAGGATGGCGTGGTCGCCGGCGGCAATGGCGACGCCTTTGCTATCGCCGGCGTCTTCGCGCGCCTCTTGGCGCTGTGCGACGACGATGTCATGCGCGTTCTCACCCTTGTCATGGCCGAGAAGCTTGCAGCCGGCAGCGCCGTCATCGAGGCGCTCGGCAACCATCTGAACGTCGATATGGGCACATGGTGGCAACCGGACGATGCCTTCTTCGACCTCTTGCGCGATAAGGAAAATCGCCAATTCGATGCTGGCCGGGGTCGGCGGCAAGCTGGTCGCGGACGGCAATGTCGCCGAGAAGGTCAAGACGCAAAAGAAGATCATCCGCGACTTCCTGGCGGGCGAGAATGGCCGCCAGAAGGTCGAGACCTGGCTGCCGCGCTGGATGAAATTCCCGGCCGAAAGCTACACCAGCCGCGGCGGTTTCCGCACCGCCGATCAGTGGGCACAAGTGCAGCCGCTGTTCGCGCGCGAATAGTCGATCAGGGCCCGAGCGGCGGTTCTCTCGAGTGCCGCCGCTCAGGTCGCGCGCGCCGCCCCGGGCCGCGCCGGCTGCCGATTGGTCGTCTTGTCGAGCCAGTGCCGCGCGCGAGAAATCCCGACGCCAACTCGCCCCCATTTGGGCAGCCCTGCACCGCGCCGGGTTGCTTGCCGAGGCGCCCAGGCGCATGGGGCCAATTGTCCGATCGGGTTGCCGACAGAGCCCGCGCAGCCGGCGCCCTGTTATGCCGCCTGCTCGTTGTGCCGCCGATCGCGCCACCTGTCTCCATGTGTCTCAGGGACCATTCCCCTGCGGCTGGCTTGACGACCTATGGGCGGATCCGGCCCGCCCGAAACCCTCGCCAGCAGCTTTTTTCCCCGCCGCCTGCGGCGGCTTCCTCGCGCCGCTTCGCTTCAAAAAAGCTGTCCGCTCGGGTCCTCCGCTATCGCTGCGGCCGTCCCGGTTCCGGCGGTCCGGACGCGCCCATCACGGTCCGCCATCGCAGGGGAATGGTCCCCGGCGAGCACCAAAAGGAGACTAAAAATGACCGCGATCGGATACGTCAACAAACAGGAAAACGGCGGCTACAAGGGCCAGCTCAAGACGCTCAGCGTCTGCGCCGACATCGACATCGTGCCCAATCAGGCAAAGAGCGCCGACACCCATCCCGACTTTCGGGTGCTGACGCAAGGGGTCGAAGTAGGGGCCGGCTGGATCCGCACCGGCGAGACCTCCGGCAAGGACTATGTGAGCCTGTCGATTGCCGCCCCGGAGTTCGGTCCGCGCAAGCTCTACGCCAATCTCGGCCGCGCCGCCGGCCAGGATGACGACGACACATACGCCATCATCTGGAACCCGGTCGACTGAACCGCCAGCCTCGAGCCCCGCGCCGCAACCGGCGCGGGGCTCTTTCGGGAGGGGGCGGCGAAAACTCGCCCCCCACTCTTCGCCCGTCCCCGAAACGATCTCGCTCGCCGATCCTCGCCTTCGCTTGTCCGTAACGAAACGAGGACCATCATGGACGACGAAAACGAACGCGCGGCCCGCGCGAAGAAGGGCAGTCCGTTTCTCAACACCGCGCAGGCCGCCTTCTATATCGGGCTGTCCCAGCGCACGCTGGAGAAGATGCGGCTCAAAGGCGGTGGCCCGCAATTCCGCAAGCACGGCCGCTATGTCCGCTATCACATCGACGAGCTCGACGACTGGTCGAAGGGGCGCGCGCAGGAGACCAGGCCCGAGGATGGCGGGCACGATTCCGGCTCGGCCGGTGAGGGAGGCCGCTCATGAGCCGGCGTCCCACTATCCGTTTGATCGGCAGCCATCTGCAACGCATTCGGGCGCGCAAGACGATCGCCGTGGCCAGTATAGGCCTCAGCCTGATCGGCTTCGCCGCTTTCGACAACCCATCGCCCTGGCTGGTCTGGAACGCCTCGGCCAGTGCGCCGGTCGGCCTTTATCGCGTCGCGTCCGGATCGCCGGCTCGTGGCGATCTCGTGCTCGTCCGCCCGCCAAAACCGGTCGCCGATCTCGCCGCCGAACGCTTCTATCTGCCCAGCAACGTGCCGCTGGTCAAGCGCCGTGCCGCGCTGCCTGGCGAGCATGTCTGCGCCTTCGGCGACGCCATCATCATCGGCGGCGAAATTGTCGCGCGCCGGCTGGCAACCGACACGCAGCACCGTCCGCTGCCTTGGTGGAATGCCTGCCGCAAGCTCGCCGCCGCCGAGGTTTTCCTGCTCGGCAACGATAGAAACCGCTCCTTCGACAGCCGCTATTTCGGGCCGGTGCCGGCCGAAAATATTGTCGGGAGGCTGGTGCCGCTATGGACCGAGTAACCCTCCTGATGCTGGGCATGGTCGCGATAGCGCCATGCGCATGTTCCGCCGCGACCGACGCTCAGCCGGCCGCCATCTCCCGTGGTCCGCAGCTGGCAAGATGGCAGCCCTTGGTAGCCGAAGCAAGCCGGCGTTTCAGCATTCCACAGCCCTGGATTTATGCCGTCATGGATGCCGAAAGCCGGGGGCAGACAATGCTGGACGGACGGCCGATCGCCTCACACGCCGGCGCCATTGGCCTCATGCAGGTGATGCCCGGCACCTACGAGGAGATGCGCGCAGAGCTTGGCCTGGGGGCCGATCCGCACGACCCTCGCGACAACATTCTGGCAGGCACTGCCTATCTGCGCGCCATGTATGACCGCTTCGGCTTTCCCGGCCTGTTTGCCGCCTATAACGCTGGGCCGGACCGCTACGAACAGCATTTGCAGCGTGGGCGACCGCTGCCCAGCGAGACGGTTTCGTATCTGGAAGAGCTCAAGGCGGCGGGGATCTCGGCCGCCGACATGGACGCGTTCACCGGCAAATCCCGTTCCGGAAAAGCGCCGGAAATCCCGTCCGGGCAGTCGCTGTTTTTCCTGCGAAACGGTGTTTCCGCGACCGATCCGAATGGCCAAATTGTGGTGCCGCTCGGATCGGAGCGAGCAAGGTCAGGCCGGCCGGATCGCAGGTGAGGGCAGGGGTACCGTGGGTCGGGCGGGGCAGGGATGCAGGTCCGCTGAAGGCAAGATAAAGGCATCGCCTCCTGGAGCCGGCGAAGTCTTTGTCTGCACATCGTTTTTCACGGAGGCTGCCTTCAGCGTCAGGAGAGCTGCTGCCGACAAACATGTGATTTTGTTAAAGATTACTAGGAGGCTCAATGCAGGATGAAGAGTTCAAGCCGAGCCTGGGCAAAATCGGATCGCGCGGCTCGAAGGCAGGCAAGCGTTTCGCCGGCCAGATTCGCGCCGCGATCAACCGAGCCGGCGGCGGCAGCGGTCGCCGTGGCCGCTTCATCGGAAGCCGGGCGGGGCGCGGCGGGGCTGCTGCCGCCGTTCTCAGAGCGCGCGATCGCCACGCGGCGTTTCGGCAGCGGCGCGCCGTCGTCAAGGCGCGTATCGTCAAGCTGGCCGGCAAGGGTGTTGACGGGGCACGTGCACACCTTCGCTACCTCCAGCGCGACGGCGTCACCCGGGAAGGCGAGCCTGGCGAGCTCTATAGCGCCGACAGCGACCGCGTCGATGGCAAGGCGTTCATCGATCGTGCCGATGGCGACCGGCATCAGTTCCGCTTCATCGTCGCACCTGAAGACGGCATCGAGTATGACGACCTCAAGCCGCTCACGCGGCGCCTCATGGCGCAGATGGAAGGAGACCTCGGCACCAAGCTCGACTGGGTCGCTGTCGATCATTTCAACACTGGTCATCCGCATACCCATATTATCGTCCGCGGCAAGGACGACCGCGGCGAAAATCTTGTCATCGCGCGAGACTACATCTCGTCTGGAATCCGTGAACAGGCGGCCGAGCTGGTCAGCCTCGACCTTGGCCCGAGAACGGACCGCGAGATCGAGCAACGCCTGCGCCAGGAAATGGAGCGGGAACGCTTCACCAGCATCGATCGGCAGCTGCTCCGCATGCGCGACCATGAGGGGCATGTCTCACCGGCCAGCCGAGACACGTTTCGCCAGACGCTGCACCAGGGCCGCCTGCGCAAGCTCGAGCGGATGGGTCTGGCTGAGGAAGTCGGCTCGGGCCGCTGGCGCCTTGATGGCGAGCTTGAAGCGACGCTGCGCCGCATCGGCGAGCGGGGCGACATCATCAAGACCATGCACCGCGAACTGACCGGCAAGGGGCTCGCCCGCAGTGCCGCCGACTATGTTGTCCATGGTCGATCTGCAGAGCAGATGCAGCCTGTCGTTGGCCGCATCGTTGCGCGCGGCCTGGCCGACGAAATCACTGACCGCCATTACCTCGTCGTCGACGGCGTGGACGGCAAAAGCCACTATGTTGATATCGGCAAAGGCGAGGCCACCCAACCGACGCCAGAGGGCTGCATAGTGCGGGTCACGCCGAGGGACACCGGGCCAAGGCAAGTCGACCGCACAATTGCCGAGATCGCCACGGCCAATGACGCGCGCTACAGCATCGATATCCATCTCAAGCATGACCCGTCGGCCACCGAACGCTTTGCCGAAACGCACGTGCGGCGACTGGAGGCGATCCGCCGGGCGACCGGTCGTGTCGAGCGCGAGCCGGACGGCACCTGGATCGTCGCACCGGATCATCTCGACCGTGTGTCTGACTACGAGCGTAAGCGAGCGAGGGCCGAGCCTGTCACGGTTCACAAGCTCTCATCGATGCCGCTGGAGAGACAAGTCAGGTTCGACGGCGCCACCTGGCTCGATCGAGAGCTGGTTTCCGACACACCGGAGGCCTTGCACAGCTCTGGTTTCGGCCGCGATGTCCGAGAGGCGCAAGGCCGCCGACGGCAGTGGCTGATTGCGCAAGGTCTTGCTCGGGAAGAGCAGGACCGGATCGTCTATCGCGCCAACATGCTTTCGATGCTGCGTCAACGTGAGCTGAACCGTGTTGCCGGTCAACTGTCTGACGAACTCGGACTCTCGTATTCCGAAGCGCAGCCTGGTGATCGAATAGAGGGTCGATTGCGCCGCTCGATCGACCTTGCCAGCGGCAAGTACGTCATAGTCGAGAAGGCGCGCGAGTTCACGCTGGTACCATGGAGGCCAGTGCTTGATCGGTCTATTGGCAAGGAGGTGTCTGGTGTCATGGGTGGGGAGGGGATTTCATGGACCATCGGCCGGCAGAGAAGCGGACCAAGCATTTCGTGACATGACTACACAACTTCTTTTGCCCGCCTTGAAACAGGTACTCAGTCCGGACGGAGTTCGCCTGCTAATTGCCCGCGGCATTGATCTCGCGAGGGATAAATGGCTGGTCGTGCAAGACTTATCGTTCGCTCTACAAAAAGCGCCGCGATGATTCATCGTGTTCCATGATTCTGAGCCAAAACCCTCCTGCGCCACCACGGCACTCTTCCCGGTGCCACGGAAGCCGCGCCGACGACGGCGGTGCCGGCCTGGTTGCGCAGGGCTGCCGCCGACCCAAACAGTTGCGGCGCATTGAGGACATTGCAATCACTGCAGGTGCGGCCATCGGCGCGCTCGATGCGATGGTCCGCCAGCTAGAGAGGTGGGCTGGCGCCTGGTGACAGCGCCTAGGGCTTTCGGCGGCCGCGGTACGGCGAGCAGGCTCGCGGCGTCGAGGATGAAGCCGCACTTCGCGATGTTCTTCTGCTCACACGACCGGGAGACGAGTCGGCCCCACGGGCCGGATGCTTGTTGGCCGCTCACAGCGCTGAAGGCACGGGTTGGGCGGGTGCTTCCTCGTCGTGAGTTGCGGGAAACGGGCGCAGATTTCCTTGACGGCCTTCTTTCCGGCATTGAGCGCAAGACAGGCTGGCTGATGGCTGAGCAATCCGGAGCGGAGCGGCCCTATCGGATGCAGTCGCTGAGGATGGCGTCCTGATCGTCGACGAGACGGGATTTGTGAAGAAGGGCGATCGTTCCGCCGGTGTCGCGCGTCAGTACTCGGGAACGGCGGGGCGGATCGAGAACAGCCAGGTCGGCGTGTTCTTGGCTTACGCGAGCCGCTACGGCCAAGCGCTGGTCGATCGTCGCCTTTATCTGCCGGAGAGCTGGACAAGGGATCGGGCGCGATGTGCCAGAGCGTCGATCCCGGAGATGGTCGAGTTTGCGACCAAGCCAAAGATGGCGCGCGCCATGGTCGAGGCGGCGCTCGATGCCGGCGTCCCGTGCGCTTACGTTCTGGGCGACGCTGTCTACGGGGCGGACAGCAGCCTTCGCCGGATGCTGGAAGCTCGCGAGCAGCCCTATGTCTTGGCGGTTCGAGGCGCTCACTTCATGCGCCGGGGAGGGGATCGTCTGTTTGAGGAAACCTCGCCCGAGGAACTGGCCAGCGAGTTCGAGCCCGACGACTGGGCCTGTCATGCGGCAGGTGAAGGCGCCAAAGGCCCTCGGCTCTACGACTGGGCACGCATCCGCCGCCCTTGGACGTCAAAAGGCGGCTTCGAGCATTGGCTTCTCGTCCGCCGCAAGCGATCGACATCCGGAGAAAAAGCCTACTACCTGGTCTTCGCCCCGCCCGGTTCCTCCTTGGCCGAATTGGCGGCAGTGGCCGGCCTGCGCTGGGCGATCGAGGAGTGCTTTGAGCGCGCCAAGGATGATCTCGGACTTGATCATTGCGAGGCTCGGTCCTGGCACGGATGGCATCGCCACATGAGCCTGTGCATGGCCGCCCTGGCATTCCTCTCGAAGCTATCGGCTGATCTTCGCCGCAGCGCATGGAGCAAACCGAACGAAACGAGTCCAAAGGAGCCAATCGCCGCCTGATCCGGATGGCTGCGCTCGTCCCGAGCGTCCCCGAGATCCGCTATCTCCTCGCCGCCTCATCTTCCCACCGACACAAAAGCCCTTCATTATCGCCTGGTCGCTATGGCGACGACGACATCAGGCTGCGGCCATCATCTGTCACTACAAACGGCATCGGCATCCGCAACTGTAGTACTAAGGTCCGGACTCATAACCGTTGGTCGACTGGGGGCTCTGGTTGCCGTTAATCGCGGGGCGCTGAGCGGGGCTCGATAGAATCAACCGAACCTGCGATACTCAAGGCAATCTGTTGGAGTGATGATGCGCATCGTAACCCGTCTCACTGATCGGCTTGAACTGCAGCATCCGATCATCAGCGCGCCGATGGCATTCGCATCGGGCGGGGAACTCGCAGGTGCGGTCAGTTCAGCCGGAGGGCTTGGGCTTATCGGCGGCGGCTATGGCGACGCTGATTGGCTGACGCGAGAGTTCGAGCGATCTGGCAACCGACCTGTCGGCTGCGGCTTCATAACTTGGTCACTCGCCAGGAACCCGCGCCTACTCGATAAGGCCCTGGAGCGGCGACCAAGTGCGATTTTCCTATCCTTTGGCGACCCGGCGCCTTTTTCGCCGGCGATACGGGCCGCCGGGGTCCCCTTGATCTGCCAGGTCCAGAGCCTCGACGACGCGCGCCGCGCTCTTGATGTCGGAGCCGACATCGTCGTCGCCCAAGGCGCGGAAGCCGGCGGTCACGGTGAGAAGCGAGCGACATTCACATTTGTTCCGGAGGTCGCGAACTTGGTACGGCGACGGGCGCCGGACACGCTCATCTGCGCGGCCGGTGGCATCGCCGATGGTCGTGGGCTTGCAGCGGCGCTGATGCTTGGCGCTGATGGCGTCGTGATGGGATCACGTTTCTGGGCCTCGTTGGAGGCTCTCGTTCATCCAAATCTGCACCAGGCTGCCCTTGCGGCGACCGGAGACGACACGGTTCGAACCTCGGTGATGGACCTAGCGCGCCGCCTGGATTGGCCATCGCGGTTTTCACTGCGCGTTCGGAAGAATGCTTTTACGGAAGCCTGGCACGGCAATGAGGCCCATCTCCTCGCCGACATTGACGCGCAGTCCGCTGCCTACCGCGAAGCGTGGGCAAGCGGCGATCCCACGATAGCCGCGATCATGATTGGTGAGGCCGCCGGCCTCATCCACGACATCGAGCCGGCGAGTGACATACTCCTTCGCACCGTTTCTGAAGCGATCACCCTGCTTCAGGGCGCAAGTTCGCTTCTGTTTGTCGAGGACAACTGTCACAGCCAGTAACCGACCGTAGCGGCGAGGCAGACGGCAGCGAGGAAGTTAGTGGCCGATCGATCGTAGCTGGTGGCAATGCGGCGGAAATCCTTGAGCCGTCCAAACATGCGCTCATGGCGTTGCGATCACGGTAGAGGAAGGGGAGAAGCAGTTCTTCCAGCGCCGGTTGGCTTTCGACGGAATGTTCGGCATCGCCCCTTTAGCCTCGACCTTGTGGCGAATGGCATTGGTGTCATAGCCCTTGTCGGCGTGCAGGATCGGGCTCTCGGGCATCTGCTCCAGAAGCAAATCTCCGGCGCTGCAATCGGCGACCTGGCCACCGGTCAAGAGGAAAGCGATCGGGCGGCACAGGCCATCGGTCAGGGCGTGGATCTTCGTGGTTCGCCCACCGCGCGACCGGCCAATCGCCTGATTTTGCTCCCCCCTTTGCCGGCAGAAGCGCAGCGATGCGCCTTCACGGCCGAAGAGTCGATCAGGACCTCAGCCGGAGGACCGCCAGCGCTTGCCGCGCGTGTCGGTTGGCAGCAGCGCCTGCAGCCGCGAAAACTGCTCCTCGGTCAGCCAGAAATAATCGCGATTCATCGGTGGCCTCCCTTTGGAGACCGTGAATCATAAAACCACCGTCAGTGGAACCCTTTATGGGTCCGGACCCTAGCAGGTTGTGACCATTGCTGTGGCAATGCAGCAGTCCTGGATAATAAGTCCAAGATGCCCCGGGTGCGCTTCCACCGCACCACCGGGACCTTCGCTGCAGCTAAATGCAGAAAATCCACGCGCGCGCTGAAGCCCGAAAAGGCGGCGGCGCTGGCGGGTTGAAACTCCAGTCGGGCTACGCCCTCCCTGCGTTCCAACCCGCCAGCATTCTCATCTTGATTGAGGCAACGCTCGCAGCTTCATTGTCGCGCCGCAGGTGGCGGATTCCTCCGTCTGCCCGCTTCACTCCGTGCCCGGCGAGACCCCTCCGCCCCCCTTGCTCCCCGCTGCTCGCCGCGATGCACGGGGACAGGCGACCTGAACCCGTCCCCAAGCCGATCTGATGGCAGAGGCGGTGGGGCTGGACATGGGCCCGTGGTGGACATACGTGCCACACAAATCCTCATGCTCGCCTAACCGGCCGCAAGGTATGGCAATCCGGGCTGACCCGACGAGAGAAGGAGTAGGTCTCGGCCATTCCCGTGTCCGAGCCCAGAAAAGTTACTGGTTTCCTTACGGGCGCGATACAAAGGGCACAGGCTGGACTTGGCTGCCGGGGGCGGGGCTTGTCGACCGCTCGATCGAAAGTGAGAGACGAGGAGGAGAATCACCGACCCGCAGAGCGGCAAGGCGCTCGCCTACCTCCCTGTCAGTCACCGTTAGCCGATGGTTTAGACGAAGATAGTCCGTCCATGTCGGCGTGCGGAATGTCTCGGTCCAAAGAGTCGAGTTCTGAAGATCGCGCTGGAGGGTCCAGTCCCGCGCACCGGCACGGCTCTGAACGCGCCGCCTTTCGCGCATGCAGCTCAGAAATTCCTCGATATTCTCCTCGGGGATCGAGTACTCCACCTTGATCACGATCGGGCCGCTCCTGGGCTTCAAATCGAGGGCCAGTTCTGGTGGCCTGAAGTCGAAGGCCCCTTGATCCGATTCCTCCCATAGCCGTACCGGCAATAGCTTTCCCACAGCTGCAACCAGCAACAGCGCCGCTGCAGCACCTTCCAAAGCCCACGTCAGGGAATAGTACTGCGCGACAGCACCCCAGATCCAGCTGCCCGCTGCCATGCCGCCGTAGGTCAGGGCGTAATAGATCGACAGGGTGCGACCAACGACCCACCTTGGGCTTGCCAACTGCACACACACGTCGGTTCCGGTCCAGGTGACAACCCAGCCGGCGCCAGCGATTGCAAGCGCGATCGCTGCTACAGCCACCGATGATGTGAGAGCCAGTAAAAGGCAACACGTTGCGCAAGCAACGGACGCGAGCGTGATCAATCGATTTTGGGACGTGATGCGTCTCAAGTAGCTATTGCCAATGCCCGCGATGAAGGCGCCTGTGCCGAAGCCGGCCAACAGGACGCCGTAAACAATTGGCCCCCCCGCCAGTTGGTCGCGAACCAGGAGGGGGAGCAGAGCAAGGATCGAGATGCTTGACAGCCCGAACAGGGTTGCACGCACGATCGCCACTCTGATCTCCGAGGAGATTGCCGTGAAGCGCATGCCATCATGAATGGCCGTCGTCATCCGCTCGCGCGGAAGAGGCGAAGAACGAACTTGCCACTTGGAGCGCAGGACAGCGCTCAATGGGACCAGGTCGGTCAGCGCAGCGAAGGCGAAAGCCGTAAGGGGGCCCAGCAAAGCCAAAATTACACCGCCCAGCGCCGGTCCTATGCTCCGAACCACGTTGTACCCCACCGACATCAGCGTCACTGCAGCGGGTATGTCGCGCTTTTTTTCCAGGATGTCGCCGACCGAGGCGTGCCAGGCTGGATCATTCAAGGCAAAGCCGCATCCCGCCAAGAAACTCAGTCCCAAGATCAGCCATGGACTGACAAAGCCCAGTCCAACAGAGAGAGCCAGCGCCGTGGATGCCAATGCGATCAGGCAATGTCCGGCAAGCATCACGCCGCGGCGGCTGAAGCTGTCTGCAATCGCTCCAGCAAGGATCGACAAGAAGAAGGCGGGCAGTGTCGATGCAGCCTGCACGAGCGCAACCATCAGATCGGAGGCTGAAATCGTTGCCATAAGCCAGCTTATAGCCACGCTCTGCACCAGCCAGCCAAGGCTGGATATCTGCGTGGCTGTCCAGATCGAACGAAAGACCGGATTCTGAAGAGGGATCAGTGTGTTTGCCGCAAAGGGCGGGGAATCTTGACGCCGCATGACTTCTCACCTCCACCACGTAGTTCTTTCGCTCACTCACTTGCTGACAGCGGTGCGCTTACGCACAGCTGCGTCACAACCAAGTTCCGATATCGCGCTCGCAACAAAGTAAACAAAGTAGATGTCGCATCCACGGTGCTGATGCGCGATGAGTGTGCCAGTTGGGCGTCAGCTGGTCTGGGTCGCGCAGCCCGATGGGGTGCGGTCTGCCCTGCGACTCTTGGTCTTGGACGGTGCTACCGCCCCGATGGCCGGGTCGTCAAACTGCCACGGTGCTAGCAGCGCCCATCCCATCCTGACAGGCATGAGCATATGACGCAGCGCATCGCTGGTATCGGAGGCGGGTGCAAGATCAAGGGTGGCATCGTCCTGACAAGTACGAGCTGGTGGACGCCTTTGCCCGACCTATCACATCGGCGATTTATGGGGCCGCCGTTCAACTCGTTGGTCTATGCACAAAAAACATAATACGCTTGAAAAGACGTTTCGGGCCGGTGCCGGGGCCGAGGAGGGGGCTGAAGCCTTCACTATCGTCATCCCGCCGCCGAATGTCACCGGCTCGCTGCATATGGGCCACGCGCTCAACAACACGCTGCAGGACATTCTGGTGCGCTTCGAGCGCATGCGCGGCAAGAACGTTCTTTGGCAACCAGGCATGGACCATGCCGGCATCGCCACGCAGATGGTGGTCGAGCGCCAGCTGATGCAAAATCAGATCCACCGCCGCGACCTGACGCGCGATGAGTTCATCGACAAGGTGTGGGAATGGAAGGCAGAATCCGGCGGCGCCATCCTCAACCAGCTGAAGCGGCTCGGGGCCTCGGCCGACTGGAGCCGGGAGCGCTTCACCATGGAGGAGGGCCTGTCCAAGGCCGTGCTCGAAGTGTTCGTGACGCTCTACAAGGAAGGGCTGATCTACAAGGACAAGCGCCTTGTGAACTTGGACCCGAAGCTGTTGACCGCCATCTCGGATCTCGAGGTCGAGCAGCAGGAAGTCAACGGCAACCTCTGGCACTTCCGCTATCCGGTCGAAGGCATGACCTTCGATCCGGAAAATCCGAAGACCTTCATCACCGTTGCGACGACCCGGCCGGAGACGATGCTGGGCGATACGGCTGTCGCAGTCCACCCCGACGACGAGCGTTTCCGGCATCTCGTCGGCAAGAACCTCATCCTGCCGATCGTCGGCCGCAGGATCCCGGTGGTGGCGGACGAGTATTCCGATCCCGAAAAAGGCAGCGGTGCGGTCAAGATCACGCCGGCGCATGACTTCAATGATTTCGAGGCCGGCAAGCGCCACCGGCTGCCGGCGGTCAATATCCTCACCGTCAATGCGGCGGTGAGCCTCAAGGACAATGAGGACTTTCTCGCCGGGCTGGAGGTGACGCCGGAGCGCTAGGCGGTCTGGGGCGAGCTCGACGGTCTCGACCGTTTAGTCGCGCACAAGAAGATCGCCGAGCTGATGCAGACCGGCGGTTTCCTCGAAAAGGTCGAGCCGCATCGCCAGGCCTGAAGCGGCGGTTGCGGCGATCCTGAACAAGGTGCGGTCTCTCCGCGCCAACGCATCCGACACCGAGATTTTCGATCGAAATCTAAGCATCGTCGAAGATGCTTTGCCTGATCTAGGCGCCCAACCGTAGCAGGCCGCATTGCTGCGCCAGCCGCCACGTAAAGCGCTGCCAGAGTTCTTGCACCCGCGTCATTCGGCTGCCGCTTTGAAGGTTCCGCCTAGGGCCTGCATCAGATCATCGATAATGTCCTGAGGATGCTCAAGTCCCACTGACATTCGCAGTAATCCGCCTGGCGCCTTGGACTTGGCACCCTCGACGGATGCGCGATGCTCAATCAGAGAGTGCGTCCCGCCAAGGCTTGTCGCCCTGGCAATAACCTCGAGGCGGCCGGCCACGGCCATCGCAGCATCGGCTCCGCCTTTGACGATAAAGGATAGCATCGCTCCGTAATGGCTCATTTGCCGCTTAGCGAGATCGTGTCCCGGATCAGTTTGCAGGCCAGGAAAAAGTACTTTTTCGACACGCGGATGAGACGCCAAAGCCTCAGCAACCTTCTGGGCGCCTTCGCAATGCGCGCGCATGCGTACCGACAATGTCTGCAGGCCCCGCAATGCCAGCCAACAGTCGAATGGCGCTGCGACGCTGCCCTTGTGTCTCTGGACCATCCGCAGTGGGCGACCGAGGGGTGACGAGTGCGGGACAATGACGACGCCCGCCATCAAGTCCGAGTGGCCGCCGATGTACTTTGTCGCCGAGTGCACGACCGCGTCCGCCCCAACTTCGAGGGGCCGTTGAAGCACTGGAGTTGCCCACGTGTTGTCCACTACGGCCAAGGCGCCAGCCTCGTGCGCGATCTTGCAGATGGCCGAAATGTCGACAACGCGGATCATCGGGTTTGACGGCGTCTCGACCCAGACGAGGCCAGTCCGCTTCGACGTGACCGCGGCGCGCACGGCATCCAGATCGCGCATGTCGACGGCCGCAAAGTCGAAGCGAGACCCAATGTCGGTCTCGTCAATCAGCGAACGAATGCCGAAATACATGTCATCCGGCAGAACGATCCGACCCGTCGACGGATGGCTCTCAAAGACTGCAGCGATTGCAGCCATGCCCGACGCGAAGGCAATGCCATCTTCTCCGCCCTCGAGCGCGGCCATGGCCATTTCGAACGCGTTGCGTGTCGGATTTCCATCCCGGGTGTATTCGAATCCGGAAGGAAACGAGCCGTCGACGCTACGTTGGAACGTCGTGCTGGTGTGCAGCGGCAGGGACACCGCTCCCGTGGAAGCGTCGACAGCTCGGCCGCAATGGATCGCCTTCGTTTCAAAACGCATCGGTCATTTCCTCGCTAACGGGGCAGTTGCACGATTTCAGGCCGGTCATTATATTGACCGTATAAGTGAGCCGAGGCACTAAGTCAATATAATGACCGATGTTACGACAGCGTTGGACCCCGAGCGGGTGCTTGGCCAAGCGATAGCGGTTCGGATCCGACAATTGAGGCGCGACCAAAACCTGACCCTGGATCGACTGGCAAAACTGAGCGGCTTATCCAAGGGAACCGTCGTCACGCTGGAGCAAGGCAAGGCGAACCCCAGCATCGGCATACTTTGCCGACTGGCGGCGGCGTTTTCGCTTTCGGTGGCCGATTTGTTGAATGACCATCCTTCCACAGTTCGCCTTCCTATTGAGCGGACAGAGACGAGGACGCTTTGGACAAGCGCTAAAGGAAGCTTTGCACAACTTCATTCATCGATCTCGGGACGAACGATGTTCGAACTGTGGAGCTGGGCCATTATGCCGGGCGACGTGTTTTCCTCAGATGCTCATAGTCCGGATACGCGCGAGCTGATCTCGGTGACTCAGGGGTCCCTAAGTGTCGTGGTGGGTACCCACGCAGTAATTTTGAGCCAAGGCGAGAGTGTGCGGCTTGTCACTGACCAACCGCACTCCTACGCGGCGGCATCTGATCTGCCTGCCCACTTCTCGATGGCAGTTCTTGAGCGTGGTGGACAGCGAGATCCGGGGCCCTCTTCGCCGGCAACAAAGATGCCCGGGCCCGTTCCGCAAGACACCGCCGCTCGCTAACGACCGCCCATTCGCGACAGGAGATCCACCGTTGTACGTTCCGCCCCATTTTGCCGTCCCCGATCAGAACACCCTGTTTGACCTAATCGAGAGACATCCGCTCGGTATCCTGGTCACCCACAGCAAAGGCACACTCGACGCGAACCACATTCCCTTCGAGCTTGACCGCTCGAAGGGAGACAAAGGCCTCCTCAATTGCCATGTTGCACGCAAAAATCGAGTCTGGGAGGAAGTTGCCAATGGCGATGAAGTCCTCGTTATCTTCCGTGCGGCCGACGCTTACATCTCGCCGAACTGGTATCCAAGCAAGCATGAATTCCATAAGCAGGTGCCGACGTGGAACTATCTCGTCGTCCACGCCCACGGACGCATCACTGTCCGGGATGATGAGCGCTATGTGCGCCGTAACGTGGCGAAGCTCACTCACATGCATGAAGCCTCGCAGCCTGCCCCGTGGAAGATGGGCGACGCGCCGAAGGACTTCATTGACACGATGGTTAAGGCGATCGTCGCCCTGGAAATCGAGATCACCGGCCTGGTTGGTAAATCAAAACTCAGCCAGAACAAAGAGGTGCGCGACATTCAGAACGCTGGTGAAATGCTGAATGCCCGAGGCGTCAATGGGATGGGAGAAGCGATGCTCGCGGCTGCGGCGGCCAAATCCCAATAGCATCTATCTTGTCCCGACAAGCCGCTGGTGCTGGATTTCCAAGGGGTGACCTTGAGAGACAAATGCTTCGGCTCGCCGGAAACGCGACCAGCACCTGACCACCCGCTATGCGGCAGATGGACAAGAACTCAGGCCGCCATCGCCAGCCACATCCGCAATGCCGCCGGATCGATGGAAGCTGCTTACCCCGCCAGCCTTTCCGGTCATGTCGCCTGCGTCGTCAATACCTCGAACAGCAGCCTGGCGCTTAAACCGAGTTGCGTGTTCGGTATGGCGGCACAGCGGTTTCGAGATCGGAGCCGACTGGCAGCGAACGCCACCCCACGGTGGCGATGCCTCGCAGCCAGGTTGGATGACCAAGCAGCCGGGATGTTCGGCAGGCTTGCACCCGCTTCAGATGCGAGACGGGTCAAGACGATCATCCTGCACAACGTCACGCGGCGGTGGGCCGGTTTCGAAAAGGGCCGGCCCCGGCCGTTCATACAAGTGGAGTTGGGGGCGGGGCCGGATCAAGCCTATCGGGTCAAACCCGCCGGGACCGCGCGTACATCATCCCGGCAACGCCAGGCGCTCGTCCGGCGCCATGCGGGCTTCGCTTGGCCCGCCGAATGTCTGGACCGGCATCGCGGAGCATGGCGCACCAGTCTCCCACATTGTACGTAGTCGCCATGCTGCCCCTGGCCAGATCGCAAATGACGCACGGCTTGTTCGCGATTGGCGAGCTGAAGCACGTTGACGGCCGTGCCGGGCGATGCGCCGTCCCAGACTATCATCCCAAAGTCCGCGCGCCGCGCCATCTCGCGGTCTTTGGCGGCTGGATCCAGTATCCGTAGCGCCTTCACGAGACGGGACCTGGTAGGCAGCCCAGTCGCCCAGATTATTGCTAGCTTCCTCGCTCTGACTGCCGTCTCCCTCTGGCCCTGCGTGAGGGATCGTCATCCGGCTGCAGGCCGGCGCGCCCGGACGCTGCCGCTGCCGGAGGCGCTACGCGCGTGGAGCTAGTGGCCTTTGTCGGCCAGCCAGAGGCCCACGTCCTGGATCGAGCGCATGAGCACCGACGGATTGTCCCGCGCGGGAATGAAGCCCCAGCTCTGCCAGTAGCGCTCGGCCTCGGCGTCGATCGCCCGCACCACCACTGCGCGGCCGCCGACGATGTCGGCGCCGGCGACGCAGCGATGCAGCGCGTCCTTGACCAGGCCGCTGCCGATGCCTTGTCCGGCATAGCGATGGTCGACGGCGAGTTGTGCAATCAACAGGCAGGGGATCGGATCGGGCGGCCGTCCGGTGCGGATGGCGCGCGGTGCGCTGTTTGGCTGGATCACGCCCGGCGCGAGGCCGTAATAGCCGACGACTGTTCCCTCATCGTGAACGACCAGAACGCGGGTAAAGCCGCGGACCTGGTTCGTTCGCGCGAAGCCGGCCAGCCAAGCATTGAGCGCCGGCTTGCCGCAATCGAAGCTGTCGAGGCGGTGCGCGTCGTCGAGGAGTTCGATGCCTGAAAGCGCCACCTAACGGTCCCAGGGCGGGGACCGACGCAGCCGCTCGGCCGCCTTCGGCGGGGGCGCAGCGGCGGGGGCTGAGATCGCCTGCATGAAGGCGTCATAAGCTTCCGGGGACACGCGGATGACGGTTTCGTTGAGGATGGCCGCCTGCGCCTCGTGCAGCGCGGCGCGCCGCATGAACTCCGTGCGCGACAGGCCGAGCAGCTCCGCGCCGCGGTCGATGATGATGAGATCATCGTCGCGAAACCGCATCGAGACGGGTGTTTCCTTCCTGGTGGCTGTGGTGGCCATGGCGCGCTCCTGTGCTGCGGACGTATATACGGTAGTGTAACGCGGAACGCAATACTTCGTTCCCTGGTGACGTCTCGTGGACGGATGGCCTCAGGACTCCTCGCCGCATCGGTTCTTCTCGGCTTCTCGCCTGCAATCGCCATTGCCGCAACCCAGAGCAAGGTGGCTTTGGTCAGCTCCGGCGGATCAATTACGGCTTAGGACGCGCATGTGTTCTTATCGGCCGGATGAGCGGCTCCAGAAGCGAAGTCGCTGCCATGACTGTCGCCGACGAGCCCCGGCTATGCCGAACCCTGATGAACATCTGACGCGATGGCGACTTTCGAGCCGTCACGCCACAAAGGAGGAACGGCTATGAAGGCTGGGCGGCGGCACTTTCATTCTCAGGCACCGCTCTATGCCACCTGCCGGCCAAGCGCAGTTGGCACAAATCTTGAACCTCTCTTTGCGCGGCGGCAGGAGCTGCAATCGCACGTTCGGCCTCACGCAATGAAAGACCGGTCACGACCGCGGCACGTGCAGCCTCAGAAAAACCAGTCTGCATTTTATTCAACGGCTTAGCTGCGAGTGCGGCGGCGCGCGGCCGAACATCACCGTGTCGCGGATGCGACAAACCCGACAACAGCGGTTTCAACGCAAGCGGCGACGAGTAGATGGTGCAAATCTCGCGATTCCCAGTCTGCGGTAGCCGCGCAGGCCAAGCGCGATCTGCTCGGCCGTCCTGACAAGCCGCGCGTGGCTCTGGGCGAGGTCGGTCGAGGCCCGCCGAAATCCCGTCGGCACCCGCCGCCAGGCCTCTTCGCTCGTCTCGCCGCATCACGGAAACTTTGTTCGAAATCTGCCAGCCCGGTTTCCACTCCTTTGCCGGCGACCGGAACAAGTCAACGCCTCGAAGAGCATCTGAGTTTTGAATTTATTCGGCTTTTTAACTCTGGCATCGGACTTGCTCCGCCTTCGCATGTCCGCGGCACCAGGAGACGCCGCCGCCTGTGGAGGAAGGCCTGATGCAACAAACATTCTACGAGGTCATGCGCCGACAGGGGATCACCCGCCGAAGTTTCCTGAAATTCTGCAGCCTGACGGCGGCTTCCCTCGGCCTTGGACCGGCCTTTGCGCCGAAAATAGCTTACGCGATGGAGTCCAAGCCGCGCATTCCGGTGCTGTGGCTGCACGGGCTTGAATGCACTTGCTGCTCCGAAAGCTTCATCCGCTCGGCGCACCCGCTCGCCAAGGACGTCGTGCTGTCGATGCTTTCACTCGATTATGACGACACGCTCATGGCGGCCGCCGGCCATCAGGCCGAGGCGATCGTCGACGAGGTCGTCGAACAGTACAAGGGCAACTACATCCTCGCGGTCGAAGGCAATGCGCCGCTCAACGAGGACGGCATGTTCTGCATCATCGGCGGCAAGCCCTTCGTCGACCAGCTCAACCATGCCGCCTCCGACGCCAAGGCGATCATCTCCTGGGGCTCCTGCGCCTCCTGGGGCTGCGTGCAGGCCGCGCGGCCGAACCCGACGCGGGCCACGCCCGTCCATAAGGTTCCGGGCCTGCCGGACAAGCCGATCATCAAGGTTCCCGGCTGCCCGCCGATCCCAGAAGTGATGACGGCCGTCATCACCTACATCCTGACTTTTGAAAAATTCCCAGAGCTCGACCGGCAGGGCCGGCCGAAGATGTTCTACAGCCAGCGCATCCACGACAAATGCTATCGGCGCCCGCATTTCGACGCCGGCCAGTTCGTCGAGTCCTTCGATGACGAGGGCGCGCGCAAGGGCTATTGCCTCTACAAGGTCGGCTGCAAGGGACCGACCACTTACAACGCCTGCTCGACGGTGGGCTGGAACGGCGGCCTCTCCTTCCCGATCCAGGCCGGCCATCCCTGCATCGGCTGCTCCGAGGACGGCTTCTGGGACAAGGGCGATTTCTACAGCCGCCTGACCCGCGTCCACGGCTTCGGCATCGAGGCCGATGCCGACAGGATCGGCACGACGGCCGCGACCGTCATCGGCGCCGCCGCGGCCGCGCATGCGGCGGCGAGCGTGGTCAAGCGGATGCGCGAAAAGGGAGGGAACAAGTGATGGTCATCCAGACGCCGAACGGCTTCAATCTCGACACCTCCGGCCAGCGCGTGGTCGTCGATCCGGTCACGCGGATCGAAGGCCATATGCGCTGCGAGGTGAACATCGACGAGAACAACATCATCCGCAACGCGGTCTCGACCGGCACCATGTGGCGCGGGCTCGAGGTCATCCTCAAGGGCCGCGACCCGCGCGACGCCTGGGCCTTCACCCAGCGCATCTGCGGCGTGTGCACCGGCACGCACGCGCTCACCTCGGTGCGTGCGGTCGAGGACGCACTGGGCATCATAATCCCGGAGAACGCCAATTCGATCCGCAACATCATGCAGCTCTCGTTGCAGGTGCACGATCATCTGGTCCACTTCTACCACCTGCACGCGCTCGACTGGGTCAATCCGGTTAACGCATTGAGAGCCGACCCGAAGGCGACGTCGGAGCTGCAGCAGGCGGTTTCGCCGAGCCACCCGATGTCCTCGCCGGGCTATTTCCGTGACATCCAGAACCGGCTGAAGAAGTTCGTCGAGAGCGGCCAGCTTGGGCCGTTCAAGAACGGCTACTGGACCAACCCGGCCTATCTGCTGCCGCCGGAGGCCAATCTGATGGCGGTGACGCACTATCTGGAAGCGCTTGACTTCCAGAAGGAGATCATGACGACGCGCACGATCTTCGGCGGCAAGGACATCCATCCCAACTGGCTGGTGGGGGGCGTGCCTTGTGCGATCAACATCGACGGTGAGATGGCGGCCGGCGCGCCGATCAACATGGAGCGGCTGAACTACGTCCGCAGCGTCATCGAGCGCGCCATCGCCTTCGTCGACAACGTCTACATCCCCGACATCATCGCGATCGGCAGTCTCTACAAGGGCTGGCTCTATGGCGGCGGGCTGTCGGGCAAGAGCGTTCTTGCCTATGGCGACATCCCCGACAAAGCCAACGACTATTCGGCAGCCAACCTGATGATGCCCCAGGGCGCGATCATCGATGGCAACCTCAAAGAGGTGCTGCCCGTTGACGTGCGCGATCCCGAGCAGATCCAGGAGTTTGTGCCCCACTCTTGGTACAAATACCCGGACGAGGCGAAGGGCCTGCATCCATGGGATGGGATCACGGAGCCGAACTATCAGCTCGGGCCGAATGCCAAGGGCACGCGCACCGACATCCGCGAAATCGACGAGAGCGCGAAATATTCCTGGATCAAGGCGCCGCGCTGGCGCGGCCATGCGATGGAGGTAGGGCCGCTCGCCCGCTATGTCGTCGGCTACGTCCAGGGACACGAGGAGATCAAGGAGCAGGTCGACTCGACGCTGCGGGCACTCGGCGTACCGCTGACGGGGCTGTTCTCGACGCTCGGCCGCACCGCTGCGCGCGCGCTGGAAGCACAGTGGGCGGCCCGCAAGCAGGTCTACTTCATGGACAAGCTGATCGCCACCATCAAGGCTGGAGACAGCTCGACGGCCAATACCCAGAAATGGGATCCGAAGTCCTGGCCCGCCGAAGTCAAGGGGGTCGGCTTCACCGAAGCGCCGCGCGGGGCGTTGGGCCACTGGATACGCATCAAGAACGGCCGGATCGAAAACTACCAATGCGTCGTGCCGACCACCTGGAACGGCTCGCCACGCGACCATGCCGGCAATATCGGCGCCTTCGAAGCGTCGCTGATGGAGACCAAGGTGGAGCGGCCGGAGGAGCCGGTCGAGATCCTGCGGACGATCCACAGCTTCGATCCGTGCCTTGCCTGTTCGACCCATGTCATGGGTCCGGACGGACAGGAACTTGCCAATGTCAAAGTGCGCTAGGGGAGGAACCGAAATGAGACACGCTATCCTGAAACTTGGCGCCGCAGCTTCGCTCGCGGTCCTTGCCAGCCCGGCGCTCGCCCATGTCGGCGCAGGGCATGCCGACGGGTTCGCCGCCGGCATCGCCCATCCGCTGATGGGACTCGACCACCTTCTCGCCATGGCGGCGGTCGGGGTCTGGTCGGCGGTGGCCATGCCGTCGCGGGTCCTGGTGGCGCCAGCAACCTTCGTGGCGATGATGATGACGGGTGCGGCGTTGGCCTTTGCCGGCATCGGCCTGCCAGCGGTCGAAGGCATGATCGCGCTATCCGTGCTTGCTCTCGGCATCATGATCGTCGCCGGTGCCGGCCTTCCCGGCATGCTCGGCATCGGCCTTGCCGGGTTCTTCGCCCTCTTCCATGGCCATGCCCATGCGAGCGAGACGACCGGCGCGGCACTTGCCTATATTGCCGGCTTCACGCTCTCGACCGCGGCGCTGCATCTGGCCGGCACCGGCATCGGCCTCAGGCTCGCGTCGTCGCCTTGGGCGCGCGCCGGGCTCGGCATGGTCATTGCCGGCTCCGGCGCTACGCTCGTGTTCGGCGGCTAGGGGGCGGCCATGAGCGCGAGCCAAACTCCGCATGGCGAAGAAGGGGTCTATGTCTACGAGGCGCCGCTGCGCCTCTGGCACTGGGTCAATGCCTTCGCCATCCTCATGCTTGCCGGCACCGGCTACCTGATCGGCTCGCCGCCGCCGGCGGTTGGCGGCGAGGCGAGTTCCAGTTTCCTCTTCGGCTGGATACGCTACCTGCATTTCGTTGCGGGCTATGTCCTGATCGTCGGCTTCGCATTCCGCATCTACTGGGTCTTCGCCGGCAACGAGCATTCCCGGCAGATATTCCTCCCGCCTGTCTGGAACGGACGGTTCTGGAAGGAGCTCTGGCACGAGGTGCTCTGGTACGCCATGCTGGTGAGCGAGCCGATGAAGTATTCCGGGCACAACCCGCTCGCGACGCTCGCCATGCACTTCCTGTTCGTCTGGTTCACCATCTTCATGATCGTGACCGGACTGGCGCTCTACGGCGAGGGGGCCGGCATGGGGTCCTGGCAGTACGACCTGTTCTCGAGCTGGGTCATCCCACTTCTCGGTCAGAGTCAGGACGTGCATACCTGGCACCATCTCGGCATGTGGGTGATCATCTGCTTCGTGATCATCCATATCTATGCCGCGGTGCGCGAGGACATCATGTCGAAGCAGTCGATCATCTCCTCGATGTTCTCCGGCTGGCGGACCTTTCGCGGCAACGGCGCGCCTCGTGATTCCCACTAGGACTTTCGCGACCTCACCTGCCGGGGGGGGGGGGGGGGGGGGTGTCGGCCCGGTGCGGGGCCTTTGTTTTTACCTTTGTGCTTCTTCCCCGCCCGCTCGGGGCGGGGGGGGGGGCGCCCCCCCCCGGCTCTTTTCTTCAAGACGGGTTCGATCCACACTTCGTCTCGGCTTGCCTCGACACCTCTCCTCCGTTCGACGGGGAGAGGAAGTGCCAACCGCAACGCCCGGCGCCCTTCCTCTATCCCTTTCAGGGCAAAGGTGCGGAGCGAGGCGGAGTGGGGAGGGCGAGTGACGCAAACTTTCCATCGGCCTGGAATTTCGGTTCTCAGTCCGGCCGTTGCCGTATCCGTCAATGGAAGGATACTTTCCGTTTGTGCGGGAAAATCGTCATCGCGCTTTCCATACGCGTCGTTCGCTATCCAGAGATCAACCTATTTCGCAACCATTTGCCGGCCCCCGGCCAATTGGCCCGCCTCTTGCTGCTGGAAGAAAAAGATCGAAGGGAGGCTTCCCAATGAACGACGCGCCACAGGTGCTCGTGCTCGGCATCGGAAATCTGCTATGGGCGGACGAGGGCTTCGGCATCCGCGTGGTGGAGGAGTTCCACCGGCTCTGCGAAACGGCGGACAACGTCCGGGCCATGGATGGCGGCACGCAGGGCATCTACCTCCTCCAACATATCCGCGAGGCCGACATCCTCGTGGTGTTCGACGCGGTCGACTACGGCTTGGCGCCCGGCACGCTGAAGCTCGTCGAAGGCAGCGAGGTGCCGGCCTTCCTCGGTGTGAAGAAGATTTCGCTCCACCAGACTGGCTTTCAGGAAGTTCTCGCCATGGCCGAGATGATGGGTGACTATCCCGCCCATCTCCTTCTCGTCGGCGTGCAACCGGTCGAGCTGGACGACTACGGCGGCAGTCTCCGGCCCGCGGTGAAGGCTCAGATCGAGCCTGCAATCGGGATCGCCATCGAGTGGCTCGCCTGGCTCGGCGCGACGATCGCCAAGCGCACCGAACCGCTGGCCGAAGAAGAGACGCTCGCCTCGCGCGAAATGCGCATCGGCATCTACGAGAGCGGTCGACCCCGACCGGAAGAGGCCTGTCGTCACGGCGACGCGCGGCTTCTCGCGAATGGTGCCTTCGCTGGTCCGGCGAATTTCGAGTGCGAGGTCGACGCGCTTTTGCAATCGTCTGGAAGGCAGGGCTGATGTGTGTCGGCGTTCCCTTCCAGGTGGTTGAATGCAGCGGCGGCATTGCCCTGTGCACCGGTCGCAGCGGCACGCGGCGCCTCGATATGACCCTGGTGGGCGACCAGCCAGCGGGTACGTGGATACTCGCCTTCCTCGACACCGCGCGCGAGACTGTCACTGCCGAGACGGCGCGCCTGATCGCCGACGCGATCGAAGCGACGGAGCGTGCGCTCGCCGGCGACACCGACCTCGACCACCTCTTCGCCGACCTGGTCGGCCGCGAGCCGCAACTGCCGGAGCATTTGCGGCCGGGGCAAGCCCTTTCACCGCAAGGCACGGAGGACGCCTGAGTCCATGTTTTCACCCGTTCTCACCATGATGATGGAGCGCCACCGCATCCCGGTGGTTGACGAGGCGAACATCGACGCATTCGCCGAGGCCCACGACCTCACCGCGCTGTTTTTTCCCGGTGACTGGTTGCGGCTCGCCGAGAGCAACGATGTGGCGGTGATCCTCCCGGAGCTGGTGCAGGCCTTCCAGGGCGTGTTCAAGCCCGCCGTGGTATCGCGCGAGAGCGAACGCGAGCTGCAAAGCCGCTATCGCTTCGACGCCTTCCCGGCGCTTGTCTTCCTGAGGAACGGCGAATATCTCGGCGCCATAAAGCGCGTGCTCGACTGGGAAGACTACCTCACTGAGATCGACGGCAAACTGAGGCGCGGGCCGAGCGCGCCGCCGCGTTTCGAGCTTCCCGAAGCCTGCGCGACCCACGACCGTCACGACCACGATCATTTCCAGTGAGCGAAAGCGGCCGGGAGGGCGCATCATGGCAGCATCGCTATTCGGCGGCATCGGGCCGGGTTCACAGCCGAGCGAAGGGGACGGCAGCGACTTGCAGTATATGGAAATGCCGAAGGGCATGGCGACCTCTGCGTCACCCATGTTGCCGGAGAAGGAAAATGTCGCCGGGCTCGAAGCTGCTTTGGCGGTGCTCTCCGCGCTGGCTGAAAGCCTCGGCCGGTCCTCGCCGGATTGCGAAAACGCGGTGCATGATCTTTCCGGCCTCGACGACGCCAATCTTGCGCTGATCGACCAGGCGCTGGGCGAGGGCGAGGTCTTGATCATCTGCGGCGACGACCTGAAGGCTCAGGAGTCGGTGCTCGCCGGTATCTGGCGCGTGCGCCAGACCGGAACGGATGGCAGGCTCGTGCGCGATTTCGTCGAGGTCGGCGCCTTTCCCTCGGCCGTGCTGGAGAGGGCCTTCGCCGGCTGCCGCAATACGCTCGCTGCGCCGGCGACCTATCCGACGGGCGTCTTCAACGCGCCGCCGCTGATTTCGGAGCTCAATGGCCGCATCCCGCTCGTCGGGCCCGACGTCGGGCCGCACGCCATAAACCTGTCGCTGCTGCCGCACACTGAAGAGGACTTGACCTTCCTCGACGGCCTGCTTGGCCACGGGCCGGTGGTCGTGCTGTCGCGTGGCTACGGCAATTGCCGCGTGACCACGACGGGGACGCGCGGCGTCTGGTGGGTGCGCTTCTTCAATTCGACCGACGATCTCATCCTCAACACGATCGAGGTCACGGCCTTGCCGGGGGTGGTCCGCGCTGCGCCCGAGGATATTGCGGACAGCCGCCAGCGGCTCCTCGAAATCCTGGAGGTCTACCGGTGAACGACTCCTTCTTTGCCGGTTCATATGGCGGCGACAATGCCAAGATCGGCCCGATGTCGCGGCTCGAATGCAGGATTTGCTGGCATGTCTACGACCCGGCTGAGGGCGACGACTACTGGCAGATCCCGCCCGGCACGCCCTTCGCCGAACTGCCGGCGAACTGGAGCTGCCCCACCTGTGACGGCTCCAAGCAGGGCTTCATGGTCGTGAGCGATTGACATGGATCATTCGCAAGCCGTCGCTGCCCATCTAGAGTTCGTGTTTCAGCGGATCGAACGGACGGCCATGGCAGGAATTCCGATCCTCAATCCGGCGCTTTGCGTCAGCGCGGTGGGCGTGCGGCAGTGGCAGGGCAAATGGCTCGCGGTTCTTGTCACGCCCTGGTTCATGAACCTCGTGCTTCTACCATTTGGCGACGGGCAAGCGCGCCCGCGCGTGCCTACGGGCACGAAGGAGCATGCATCATTCCCGGCGGGCCGGTTCGAGTTCTTCCGGGCCTATGAAGAGGAGCTCGGCTGCTACCGCATGTGCTCGCTGTTCTCGCCGATGTTCGAATTCGCCGACCAGGAGAGTGCGCAAGAGGCCGCGCGGCAGGTGCTTGCGGAACTGTTCAACCGTGAGGCGGAAGAAGACGAAGACGGCGAGATGATCCGTGTCTGGGAAGGCCGGCTACCTGAGGAAGAGGCAAGCGCGTTGGACGAGGTTGAGACTGCCGGAACACCCGCGAGCTCCCAGCCGGCGAAATTGACCCGCCGCTGGCTGTTCGGTTTGGGCGACAAGGAGGAGACCGCTGCATGAGCGTTGATGGCCGCGTCTCCATCGATCTCGTCTGCGATGGCGGTCGCGTTATGGAAGCCATCGTCACGCCGCCGCGCCCGGTTGCGCTTGGCCCGATCGTGCGAGCCCGGCCGGTGACGGAGGTCATCTCGGCGATCGGTTCGCTGTTCAGTGTCTGTAGTATTGCGCAGTCGGCGGCGAGCGTTGAGGCAGCCGAGGCGGCCCTGGAGATCGGGACGGACCGGCGCACGAAGCAAGCGCGGCGGCTTCTTGTGCTTACCGAAACGCTGCGCGAGCACCTGCTGCGCATTGGCTTGGATACTGCCAGTCTCGCGGGCGAGCCTGCGGACGGTAAAACCCTGCGCCGGTCTATGCGCCTGCCGCAGCGCCTCAAGCAGGCACTTTTTCCAGGCGGGAATGCGTTCGTTCCCGGCGTGTGCGTGGGGATTCCGGGCGCGGACGCTGCCGAAACGGCCGCCGAAGCGAGCCATCTAACGCAGTCCGTGGTCTACGAAGGCGAAAAGCCGCTTGGCGAGATGGATCGCGATGCGTTCGCGCAGTGGGCTATGGAGCGCGGCACGATTGCGGCCCGTCTCATCGCCCCGGTCTTGGCAAGGGGCTGGGCCATGATAGGCCACCCCGAAACGACAAACGGGGGAAACGAACATTTGCCGAAGGAAACGTCGGCCGACACGAGCTGCCTCGCCAGGCAGGCTGGTGCGCCGCTCGTTCGCGCTTTCCTTTCCGAAAACGGTGGAGCCGGCCTGGCCGCGCGGCTGGCTGCCCGCGTGGTCGAGGCATCGACGCTGCCGGCGCAGATCGCCGGAGGGCTCGCGGCCCTGCGGGATGTCGCGGAGGGGTCCGAAGTGCCTACGCGCGAAGTCTTTCGCGACGAGAACGGGGGCCGCTCTGCTACTGCCTTCGCCGAGGCAGCACGCGGCCGGCTGGAACATCGGATTGTTTTGAACGACGACCGAATCGCCGACTACGCCATCACGGCTCCGACCAGCATTCATTTCGCCGAGAGCGGCATTGCCGCGAGCTCGCTTTCGGCGCTCGCTGCATCCAGACGTGAAGATCTGGCGGTCCAGGCCGATCTCCTGGTCCGGGCCATCGACCCCTGCGTCGGCTACGATATCAGGCTCCGCTGATGCACGAGATGGCGATATGCGAGAGCGTCCGTGGCATCATCGAGGAAGAGGCCGCGAGACAGGATTTTCGGAAGGTGGGCCGCGTCTGCATGGAAATCGGGCGGCTATCCGCTGTCGAGGTCGAGGCGCTGAAGTTCGGCTTCGATGTCGTCATGCGTGGCTCTCTGGCGCAAGACGCAAGGCTGGAAATCGTCGAGACGGAAGGCAGGGCCTGGTGCATGCCTTGCGGCCAGAGCGTGCCGATCGCGGCACGCTTTGATCCATGCCCGGACTGCGGAAGCCATCAGCTGCAGGTGACCGGCGGCCAAGAAATGAAGATCAGGGAATTGGAGGTGAGCTGATGTGCACTATTTGCGGATGCGGCGAGGGCGCCGTCCGGATCGAGGGCAAGGCGCATGGCCATCACCATCATCACGGCCACGATCATGATCACCACCACGATCATGATCGCGGCCCCCATCATGACGATCATGTGCACGATTGTGGCTCGGGCCCCGGTGGCACCCGTGCGCCGGGCATGAGCCAGGCGCGGATGGTCAAGCTGGAAAAGGATATCCATTCCAAGAACAACGAGTATGCCGATGCGAACAGGAAAATGTTCGCCGAGCGCGGCGTGCTTGCGCTCAACCTCGTCTCCAGCCCCGGCTCTGGCAAAACGACGCTGCTTTGCCGCACGATCGAGGCACTGAAGGGCAAGTTGCCGATCGCCGTGATCGAGGGCGACCAGCAGACTTCCAATGATGCCGACCGCATCCGCGCCACCGGCGCGCCCGCGATCCAGGTCAACACCGGCAAGGGCTGCCACCTCGACGCGCATATGGTCGGCCATGCCGCAGATCACCTCGACCTTGCCGAAGGAGGCCTGCTCCTCGTCGAAAACGTGGGAAACCTCGTCTGTCCGGCGGGCTTCGACCTAGGCGAGGCACACAAGGTGGTGGTGCTCTCAGTCACCGAGGGAGAGGACAAGCCATTGAAATATCACGACATGTTCGCCGCCGCCGATCTCATGATCCTCAACAAGACTGACCTGTTGCCGCATCTCGACTTCGACGTGGAGGCCTGCATCGCCAACGCCCGAAAGGTGAACCCGCGGATCAAGGTGCTGAGGGTTTCCGCGCGCACGGGCGAGGGGATGTCGGACTGGACGGCCTGGATCGGCGCGGTCCGCGCCATGGCGCTAGTCGGCCATCGGCGGGCGGCCGAGCTCGGAGCAGCCTGATGTGCCTGGCCATTCCCGCCCGCGTCGTTGAACTGCTCGATGACGACATGGCCGTGGTCGCGTTCGACAGGGTCACGAAGCGCATCTCATTGGCTTTGGTGGCAGACGTTTCGCTTGGCGATTTCGTGCTCGTCCATGTCGGTTATGCGCTCCACAAGGTGAGCCCCGAGGAGGCCGAGCGCACGCTGCAGCTGATGGCCGAAGCGGGCGTGCTGGAGGAGGGGCTGGAGGAGATTTCGGCGTGAAATATGTCGACGAATATCGCGACCAGGAGCTTGCGAAGACCATCGCCGGCGCCATCGCGATCGAGGCTGATCCGGAAAAGAGCTACCATTTCATGGAGTTCTGCGGTGGGCACACGCATGCGATTTTTCGCCACGGCGTGCAGGACCTGATGCCGCAGAACGTGCATTTCGTGCACGGACCCGGATGCCCCGTTTGCGTGCTTCCCATCTCTCGCCTCGACGATGCGGTGGAGCTCGCCGAGCGGCACGGGGTCATCCTTTGCACCTACGGCGACATGATGCGCGTGCCGGGCACCAAGCAACGCAGCCTGATCCGCGCCAAGGCGGACGGAGCGGATGTCCGCATGGTCTATTCAACGCTCGATGCCCTAAAGATCGCGCGTGAAAACCCCGAGCGGCAAGTCGTCTTCTTCGCCATCGGTTTCGAAACCACGACGCCGCCGACGGCCGTCGCGATCAAGACGGCGCAAGCCGAGGGGTTCAAGAATTTCAGCGTGTTCTGCAACCATGTGCTCACGCCGGCCGCGATCTCTCACATTCTTGAATCGCCGGAAGTGCGGGAACTGGGCATCGTCAAGATTGACGGGTTTCTGGGACCTTCGCACGTCTCCTCCGTGATCGGCTCGCAGCCATATGAATTCTTTGCCGAGGAATTCCAGAAGCCGGTTGTCATCGCCGGCTTCGAACCGCTGGACGTCATGCAGTCCATCCTGATGCTGATCCGGCAGGTCAATGAAGACCGGCACGAGGTCGAGAACGAATATACCCGCGTCGTGACCGAGGAGGGCAACCTCAAGGCGCAGGCACTGGTGAGCGAGGTCTTCGAGCTGCGCAAGACCTTTGACTGGCGCGGCCTCGGCACCGTGCCCTACAGCGCCCTGCGCATCCGCGACGCTTATGCCGATTTCGACGCCGAGAAGCGTTTCGAGCTGTCGGTCAAGGCTTCGCGCCAGGTGAAGTCCTGCGAATGCCCTTCGATCCTGCGCGGGGTGAAGAAGCCGACCGACTGCAAGCTGTTCGGCACCGTGTGCACGCCGCAGAACCCGATTGGCTCATGCATGGTCTCCTCCGAAGGCGCCTGCGCGGCCTACTGGACCTATGGCCGTTTCCGCGAGCCGAAGCTGTTGGAGGCGGCGGAATAATGAGCGCGAACGATCCCAGCCTAGCCGTCACCACCTCGTCGGTCCGCGGCGCGGTGGACATGACGCATGGCGCGGGCGGCCGCGCGATGGCCGAGCTGATTCGGGATATTTTTCAAAGACATCTGGCCAACGAGTTCCTGGCCCAGGCTAACGACGCGGCCCTGCTCGGCACCGTCTGCGGACGCCTGGTGATGGCAACGGACGCGCATGTCATCTCGCCTCTGTTCTTTCCGGGCGGGGATATCGGAGCACTGGCGGTCCACGGCACGATTAACGACGTCGCCATGATGGGCGCGCGGCCGCTCTGGTTGTCCGCGTCCTTCATCCTGGAGGAAGGTTTTCCGTTGGCCGAACTGGAAAGAATAGTTGTTTCAATGGCTTTTGCCGCCCGGGAAGCAGGCGTACCCGTGGTTACGGGCGACACCAAGGTGGTGGAGAAGGGCAAAGGCGACGGCGTTTTCATCTCCGCGACCGCTGTTGGCGTGCTGGCGGACGGCACAGACATCTCCGGAAGCAATGCCCGGCCGGGCGATGCAATCCTTGTCTCCGGCACCATGGGCGACCACGGAGTCGCAATCCTGTCGAAGCGCGAACACCTTGATTTTGAAACGGAAATTATCTCCGACAGCCAAGCTCTGCACGATCTGGTGGCGGCGATGCTTGGCTCCGTTCCTGGTATCCGGGTGTTGCGTGACCCCACGCGCGGCGGACTGTCGGCGACGCTGAACGAAATCGCGCAGCAGTCCAAGGTCGGAATGGTAATCCGGGAAGCGGCGGTTCCGGTGAAGCCGGAGGTCGCGGCGGCGTGCGAACTGCTCGGCCTCGACCCGCTGAATGTTGCCAACGAAGGCAAGCTGATCGCCATCTGCGTGGCGCAAGACGCGAAGACTTTGCTCGCCGAGATACGCGCTCATCCCATGGGCCGGGATGCCGCAATCATTGGCGAAGTCGTCACAGACCAGCATGCGCTGGTGCGGATGAAAACGAGACTTGGCGGTATGCGCATGGTCGACTGGATCGCCGGGGAACAGCTCCCGAGGATCTGCTGAAGATGCGCATTCTGCTTCTCGTCACCGCCTTCAACGCCTTGAGTCAGAGGATTTTCGTGGCGCTTGGCGAGCACGCACACGAGGTCTCGGTCGAGATGGACGTCAACGACGAGCGGACCATGGAGGCGGTAGATTTGTTTCGGCCGGACCTCGTTATTGCCCCGTTTCTGAAGCGGGCAATCCCGAAAGAAGTCTATGAAAATCGATGCTGTATGATCGTTCACCCAGGCATCGTCGGCGACCGCGGCCCCTCCGCGCTGGACTGGGCGATGGTGGACGGGGCGACGCAGTGGGGTGTCACGGTGCTGGAAGCGGCGGCCCAAATGGATGCGGGGCCGGTCTGGGCGAGCGCCACCTTCGCGATGCGAAAGGCGACGAAATCGAGCCTCTACAGCAACGAGGTGACCGACGCGGCGGTGACGGCGGTGCTCGAAGCGATCGCGCGGTTCGAGCAGGGCGAAAAGCCGATTGCCCTGGAAGAACAATCTGTAGCGCCGCTGGGCCGGTGGCGGGACGCGATCAAACAGGCGGACCGGCGGATCGATTGGGCTGCCGACACGACCGAAACGGTGCTGAAGAATATCGCAGCAGCCGACGGCGCGCCCGGCGTGCGGGACGAACTTTTCGGCGAAACGGTCTTCCTTTTCGACGCGCGAGACGCACGTGAACCAGGGGGTGACTTGCCTCTCGCGCGGGGTGAACGGGGCAAGATATCGCTCCCCGAGCCGGGAGTGGTCGCCGCCAGAAGCGGGCCGGCGATCGCCATCGTCACCGTCGACGGCGCGTTGTGGATCGGCCATGTCCGGCATCCCAATTCGCCACACCCGTTCAAGCTGCCGGCGACCATGGTCTTCGCGAAGGAAGTTGCAGACCTGCCGGAGATCCCGCTCAATTCACCGGGCGGTTATCAGGACATCATCTACGAAGAAGAAGCTGCGGTCGGCTATCTGCACTTCCCCTTCTATAACGGTGCAATGGGAAAGGACGCCTGTCGAAGACTTTTGGACGCTTATACAAAAGCGACGGAGCGTCCGACCAGGGCGATCGTGCTGTGCGGAGGGCCGCAGTTCTGGTCCAACGGGCTCGACCTCAACCGGATCGAGGCGGCCGACAGCGCGGCCGACGATTCCTGGGTCAACATCAATGCCATCGACGACCTCGCCGATGCGATCATCCGCACGACAAGCCACATCACCGTAGCAGCGCTTGCCGGAAATGCGGCAGCGGGCGGCGTGTTTCTCGCCCGCAGCACCGACCAGCTCTGGATGCGCTCGAGCGTCATCCTCAACCCGCATTACAAGGACATGGGCAATCTCTACGGCTCGGAGTTCTGGACCTATCTCCTGCCGAGCTGCTGCGGGACTGAGAATGCCCGCCGGATCGCGGCAGCGCGCCTGCCGATGGGCGCGAAGGAGGCGCTGAATCTGAATCTGGCCAACCGGGTGTTCGCGGGGGCAAGCGAGCTGTTCACGGCGCAAGTGAGGGCGTCGGCTGCCGCGCTGGCCGGGAGCGAAGAGTTTCCGGGGTTGCTCGCCGAAAAACAAGCCCGGCGCGCAGCCGACGAGGCGGCCAAGCCGCTTTGCGCCTATCGCGAGGAGGAGCTTTCGCGGATGCGCCGCAATTTCTATGGCTTCGACCCAAGCTACCACGTCGCGCGGCATAATTTCGTGCACAAGGTGCCGAAGTCGCGCACCCCAGTGACGATCGCCCGCCACCGCGACGTCGCCTGGCAGGCCGGCCGGGAGGGAAGGAAAAAGGCATCGTGAGCGACCTGCCGGGCATATTGATCGTCGACGACGAAATCCGCTCGCTGGAGGCGCAACGGCGCGTCCTGAGCGAGGATTTCGATGTCCACGTAGCCAGCGACACCAAGGCCGCCAGCTCGATCCTGGAGATGGAATGGATCCAGATCATCCTGTGTGACCAGCGCATAGCCGGCACCTGCCGCACCGAGTTCCTGAAGCAGGCGCGCACCCGCTGGCCGGACATCGTGCGCATGATCATCTCGGGCTACACCGACGCGCATGACACCATCGACGGCATCAACGAGGCCGGCATCTACCAGTACATCACCAAGCTCTGTCATCCGGAAAACCTCACGCTCACGCTGAAGAACGGGGTGCAGCTCTTTCTCCAGATCGCGGTTCGTCGCCGCCACCACGCGCAGATCGACCTGCTCTACGCATTGCAGAACTTTTCGCCACGCGACTGGGCCGGCAATCGTGGCCCGCTGGAGCTGGCGCTCGAAGGTGCGCCGGTGCGGCTCGGCGAGACCGAGCCGGTTGCAGTCCAGCACATCGTGCGGTCGTTGGACCCGTGCATAGTGTGCACGGTGCGCTGATGGGCCCGCCGCTCGCCGAGCCCGCAGTGGAGGGACGCCTGGTCCGGGTGACGGGGCTGGTGCAAGGCGTCGGCTTCCGGCCGACAGTGTGGCGCATCGCGACCGCTATGGGGCTATCGGGTCACGTCCGCAACGATGCTGCAGGCGTGGAGATCGCGCTGTGGTGCAGCGATGCCGAGTTCGAGACCTTCGCGGACAGGCTAAAGGCGCAATGCCCGCCGTTGGCGCGGATCGACGGGATCGAGACGGCGACGCTTGAGGGGCCGCGGCCGGCGGGCGGCTTCGCCATAGCGGCGAGCGCGGGCGGGCGGGTGAAGACCGGCATCGTGCCCGATGCCGCCTGCTGCCTGGAATGTCTTGCGGAAGTGCTCGACCCCAAGGACCGGCGCTATTTCTACCCGTTCGCCAATTGCACGCATTGCGGGCCGCGTCTGTCAATCGTCAAGGCTATCCCCTATGACCGCCGCTCGACCGCTATGGCACGATTTTCGACCTGCGAGGAATGCCGGGCCGAGTATGAAAATCCGGCCGACCGCCGCTATCACGCCCAGCCGATCGCCTGCCCGGCCTGCGGCCCGCGCGTCTGGTTGGAAGGTCCAGACCACGTCGTGGTCGGCGGCGGCCCGCAGGCGGTGATCCGCGAGGCGGCGGCGCTGATCGGGGAAGGGCGGATCGTCGCGATCAAGGGCATCGGCGGGTTCCACCTCGCCTGCGACGCGACGGACGAAGCGGCGGTGGCGCAGCTGCGCGCCCGCAAGAAGCGCGACGGTAAGCCGTTCGCGCTGATGGCGCGCGACTTGGAGCAGCTTGCCGAATTCGCGGAGCTGTCGGGCGAGGAGCGCGTGGCGCTTGCCGCCCGAGCGGCGCCGATCGTGCTGGTGAAGCGCCGTGACAGCTGCGGCGTTGCGGCGGGCGTGGCGCCGCAGCACGAGCGGCTCGGTTTCATGCTGCCCTACACGCCGTTGCATCATCTCTTGCTGCGGGCGCTGGACGGTCCGGTGGTGATGACCTCCGGCAATCGTTCGGGCGAGCCGCAATGCACGGACAATGACGAGGCGCGGCAGGAGCTTGCCGGGATCGCCGACTTCTGGCTGATGCACGACCGCGAGATTGTCAACCGGCTCGACGACAGCGTGGTGCGATTCGACGGGCACGGCATTTCGGTGTTGCGGCGCGCGCGCGGCTTCGCGCCGGAGCCGCTGGCGCTGCCGGCGGGCTTCGATGGCCCGGTCAGGGCGCTGGCTGCGGGCGGCGACCTAAAGGCCGCGTTCTGCCTGGCGGGCGACGGCAACGCGCTGCTGTCGCAGCATCTCGGCGACCTCGACGAGCTGAAGAACCAGAACGCGTGGAGGCAGGCGTTGGGGCTGTATCGAAGCCTGTTCGACACGAAGCCGGACCTCATTGTGGCCGACCGGAATCCGGGCTACCGTTCGACCCAGCTTGCCATGGAGCTTGCCCGTGAGACCGCGGCGAGGTTTGTGCAGGTCCAGCACCATCACGCGCATCTCGCCTCGTGCCTTGCCCAGCACGGCCGCGCAATCGACGCACCGCCGGTGCTGGGCATTATCCTCGACGGTCTCGGATACGGCGATGACGGCACGATCTGGGGCGGCGAGTTCCTGCTCGGCGGCTATCGAGGGTTCCGGAGGCTGGCATACTTCGAGCCGGTCGCCATGCCCGGCGGCGACAAGGCCAGCCTCGAGCCGTGGCGCAATGCCTATGCGCATCTGCGGGCGGCTTTCGGTCCGGATTTCCTGGCCAAGCTTCCTGCCGATCGGCCCTTCGTCCCCGCCTTGGCCGAAAAGCCGCTTCGGGTGCTGGACCGGATGATCGAGAGGGGCGTCAATGCTCCGCTTGCCTCCTCGGCGGGGCGGCTTTTCGATGCCTGCGCGGCAGTCCTCGGCATCTGTTTGGAGCGCCAGAGCTACGAGGGGCAAGCCGGCATGGAGATGGAGGCGCTCGCCAGCCCGTTCATGGATGCGGCCGAGGCTTGGCCAGCAACCTCGCGGAAGGGACCGGTTATCTCCTGGAAAGGTCTGTGGGAAGCGCTTCTTTGTGATCAGGCTTTGGGCGCCGAAACCGGGCTGATTGCTGCGCGCTTCCACAGGACGCTGATAGAGATCATCTCGCGGAAGGCCATCGGACTCACTAACGAAAACGGCGTCGGCACGGTCGCACTGTCCGGTGGCGCTTTCCAGAATCGGCTGCTGCTCAAAGGCGTACTTGCCGAGCTCACAGTCGCAGGATTGGAGGGGCTGGCGCACGTAAGCATTCCCGCAAACGACGGCGGTCTGGCGCTCGGCCAGGCAACGATCGGCCTAGCCCTTTCGCATTGAGACCAATCGTTGAAGAAAAAATATCAGCATCGTCCAAATAAGGCGCTGCGCATTGTGACGTGCGGCGGCCAGCTTTGCGCATTTCGTCCGGGCCGTGAGTGGCTGATCGCGTATGGCCGGGTAAAAGGACTAGCCAGGAATGATGCTCCGAGGGAATCGTCGAGGACGGGTACGCAGCCAAGGATCGTGTCGCTTGGCAGTTAATGGGGCTCTGCCTCACTTTGTGTGGTTCATTCGCCGTTGGCGAGGGATGCCGCTATGTGCGGGCATGCGAACGAAAACAAAATGGTCACGCGGCCCAGGGGCTAAAATACGGGGTGTCGCGCTCACTGATGATGACAGTTGGCTTGTTTCCGCTGCCGGACCGGCGTTCGGCATTTTGCCCAGATTGCGGACGACGGACCCGAAGTCGGCATGGCTGGTCCAACCGCAGCCTTCAGAATCTGCCGGTCCAGGGCAAGACCGTGACGGTGAAGCCTCGGTTGAGCCGCTGGCGGTGCGCACATCAGAAATGTGAACGACAAACATTCACCGACCGTCTGCCGACGATTGCTTCCCCTTGGAGGGTCGCGGAGATTGTCGGTCTGCTCGGCCATAGCACCGGCGGCCGTCCCGGCGAGCGCTTGATGCGACGGCTCGGCATGCCGGTCTGCGACGACACTATCCTGTGGCAGCTGAAGCGAGATGCCGCGGTCGCTCACAGCAACTCCACCATTCGGGTCGTTGGCATCGATGACTGGAGCTGGCGGCGATCATGGCGCTACGGCACGATGATCGTGGACCTGGAGCGCCATTCGGTTGTCGACATCCTGGATGACAGAAGCGTGGCGAGTGCGTCGCAATGGCTAGAGCGGCACCCTTCCGTCGAGATCGTGAGCCGAGACCGATGCGGGCTCTATGCGCAAGCTGTTCGCGAGGGTGCACCGCAAGCGCGCCAGGTGGCTGATCGGTTCCATCTCATGTAGAATCTGCTGGTCGCAATCGAGGAGCAGATGAGCCTTTCGGGCCGCGCCACGGGGCCTGCATTGCTGCCCGATAAGGGTATCGGGAGCGCGCAAGTCGATCTGATGCAGGATGATCCGCACGTTGACGCAACGCATCGGCGCCGGGTGCGCCACGCTCATCGACAATCGCGGCAGACGGTGTTCGAAATGGTTCACGCCTTGCGCAAGGAAAGGGCTGTCCTGTTCCGAGATCGCCCGTCGTACCGGCTACGGCCGGCGCAGCATCGCCAAATGGCTGAATTTCGACACGCCACCCGACCGACGCAGGGCCGCGTCGAGCCGACGTCACCCTTATATTTCGAGGCGTTTCTTAGCCAGTCCTGGAGAGACGGCAATCGCTGCGGACGACACCTGTTCCACGATATCAAACAGCGCGGCTACACGGGCAGTTTCTCGAATCTGGAGCGGCTTCTCCCAAGCTGGCGCCGCGCCGAGAGGACGGGCGAGGACAGTGCGTCGCCTGCTTCGATCATACGCCATCAACCAGCCCGCGATGCTGTCCCCATCCAGGATCCGGCGACCGGCCATGTGATCTCGCCGGTAGTCGCCGCGGCCCTCTGCATGAAGGCCCGGGGTATGCTGACGATCAACCAGGCGAGAAAGGTCGACGTCCTGAAGCAAGGATCACATGAGTTTGCCACGATGCGCAGGCTTGCCATGCGCTTCCGCGGCATTTTGCGGGGCCTGTGAATTGGACAAGCTCGACACTTGGATCGAGGATGCCGTCAACTCCGGGCTCGTCGCCATCACGCGTTTCGCTCGGGTCCTACGCCGTGACGTTGACGCCGTTCGCAATGCCATTGAATTACGGTGGAGCAACGGCCAGGCGGAAGGGCAGATCAACCGCCTGAAGACGATCAAGCGTGCGATGTACGGCAGAGCGGGCTCCGAACTCCTTAGGGCACGCATGCTGCCACTCAACCGGCCTGATCACCACACAAAGTGAGGAAGAACCTGGTTAAGTGCAAAGCGACAATTGCCTCGACGGCGGGTCCCGGCAGGTTTATGCTGCCCAATGTTACCGCAATCCGGAATGGCGATTGAGTACCTTCACGAGTGAAGGGATTCCCGCGGTCTTAGAGATGAGTTGTCGAATGGCGCGAAGTCGCACAGAATCGTGTGTTTGATATCGATCAGGATCGCGAGCTATTTCAGGCGCAGAGAGGTGTTGCGCCCGATGCACAAGTTGCTCCCGGTCCAACGGAAGTGAATGGGGTGGAACTGCTTTGTTGGCCAAATTGTTGACGGAACGTCCGGCGCCCATTGTTGCTACATGTCTGGATTCTTGGGGCGTTTTGGATGATGCAATCCACCATCTCACTCCAAAGGGCAGTGGAATCTGGAACAATGTCGCTTTTGTACGCACGACATCCTTCGTGCCCGATTGGCATATCGTCTTTAACTCTGCTTCTCTTTTTGGGCTCCCTGTTGATATCGAGGCGAGCCCAAACAGGACAATTTTTGCAATCGGCGAACCGCCGACGAAAGCTCATCGCGCATTTCATGAAGGGCAGGGGAAAAATACTATCGTCCTGACGTCTGACGCAGAGCTGGCTGCTCGGCAGAATGCAGGGCGCCGATTCGTTTTGGCTCCACCTATCACTCGGTCTTGGTCTGTAAACAAGACATATGACCAACTTCTGGTCAGCGAAGTCGTGGACAAGCCGCTTCGGCTCTCATGGATTACCAGTAACATCGCCCTGCTTAAAGGGCATCGATATCGGCTGGCGTTTCTGGAACGGCTGAGAGAGGAGCTCGATTTTGACCTGTTCGGCCGAGGTTTTCGGCTGATTGGAGATAAATGGAACGCACTCGCACCTTACCGTTACAGTATAGCTTTCGAGAATACTCGTGCTGATTACTATTTTACAGAGAAGCTTATGGACTGCTTCGTTGCTGAAACAATGCCGATCTATTACGGCAGCCCGGCAATCACGAGGTTCTTCCCTTCGGACTCAATGGTTCTGATTGACCCAGAGGACAAGAACGTAATCCAAAAAATTCAAGAAATCATCAACTCGGACCTCTGGAAGGAGCGTCGCGGCGCAATACGAGAGGCGAAGCGGTTGGTCCTCGAGAAATACAATACGTTTGCTTATCTCGCGGGCTTCATCGAAAGCGTTCAGGATAAACCCTTACCGCCAGAAATTATACACATCGATTCGCCTGAGGTCGATTTTGGAATAGACGAATGAAGTACTCCAACGCTCGCTTCGCGTGCCCGGCGGTTGGTGGTCTGGCGAGATCGGTACGGAAAGCTCGGCGGAGAATGCCTACTGCGCAGAACGGCCGGTACGGGCGCACGAGGTCATGCGCCCCCGGCTGCCGCTGATTAGACGAACTGGGGAAGGCCAGGAACTGAATTGAGGACCTCGTCCACGAGTTCGTCGCCGACACGTTCCTTGGTGAAGGCGATCGTCTCGTTGGCGAGGCCGGCGATCTTTGCCATGCTGAGACCCTCACTCATCAATTGCTGGCCGAGCCCCATAAGGCCGCCACCCTCTGGGTCGTCGCCATGATACTTCGCTACTAATTCCGAAGCTCCCGGAATGGCCTCGATCATGCGGGCAACGGGACCGTCGGCCGCGTGGCTTTGCAGGAAACCCAGCATTAACCCAACGGCCTTCTCTGCGAGAGCCGGGCCGATGCCGGCACCAGTGGCGATGCGCGGTAAGAATTCTTCCATGCAGGGTCTCTCTCTCTTTACACGGGGCCGGTCCGGCGCCCAGCGCCCTTGGCCGAACCACAATTGAACTCCACAAAAATAGGCCGAGCGGAAGTGCTATTGCGCGTAAAACCGCCTCTGTCAACGCAAGCTGCGTCGGACGTGCGTATTTCGCAAAAACGAGACAGTCGTTCCGCTAAATCGGGGACAGCAGTTTCACTAATTCGCGGACAGCAGGATGGGGTCGGCGCTCGGTTGCCTGGTTGAAGTCATTTGCGATTGATTTCGCCGTTTTCGGCGCCGGTCAAGGGCGGCGGTGTTTTTTGCTTTCTCATGCTCGCCGATCATGGCGTGCCACTGGGCGATCGGCAGTTGGGCGGTGATCAGCGTTGATTTCCGGCGATAGCGTTCCTCGAAGATTTCCAGCAGATCGAGACGCTGCTGGTCGGTCAGGCTGTGGGTGCCCCAGTCGTCAAGGATGAGCAGTTGCACCCGAGCCAGCTTGTCGATGAGACGGGGAAAGCGGCCGTCGCGACGCGCCAGGGCGAGATCTTCGAACAGACGCGGCATGCGCAGGTAGAGCACGGAATGATTCGAGCCGGGCGGCCTGACGTCCGAAGGCGCAGGCCAGCCAAGTCTTTCCGGTGCCGGGCGGACTGGGCTCATAATGCCCGTTATCAGGATGGCGAGGCAAAGAAGATTGTCCGTTACGCCTTTCATCCACGTTCGGGCGGGGA